>JABHIC010000359.1 GCA_018671205.1 Gammaproteobacteria bacterium | reverse complement strand
GTGATGCAGCAGAAGTGGGAGCACTATGTAGAGAAGCTGGCCAAATCCGGCATGAAGAGCAAGCTCTGGTCTACCCTTGCGATCAACTTCACCACCTTTACCCACCAGGCCACCACCATTGCGATTGTGGTTTTTGGTGTACATCAGATCTCTGCCGGAGAGATGAGCGTTGGCGCACTGATCGCCTGCACCATTCTGACCGGGCGGGCCCTGGCTCCACTCGCCGGTATTGCCGCGCTACTGATCCGCTATCGCCAGTCGATGGTTGCACTACGTGCCCTGCATGGGTTGATGCAGAAACCGGTTGAACGCCCCGCGACAACCCACTTTCTCCACCGCCCCCCCATCCAGGGGGCCATTGAGCTCCGTCAGGTCAGTTTCCAGTACCCTAACCAGGAGGAGAATGCCCTACACAACCTCAACTTCACGATCCAGCCCGGCGAACGGGTTGCGATTATTGGACGCATTGGCTCAGGGAAAAGTACCCTGCAAAAGCTTCTGCTGGGACTCTACCAGCCCCAGGAGGGGAGTATTCTGGTCGACCACACCCATCTGAATCAACTCGATCCCGCCCAGCTTCGACGTGCGATCGGTTATGTTTCACAGGATATTGTGCTATTCAGAGGCACGCTACGGGATAACGTCAAGCTGGGAAACCCTCAGGCAAGTGATGAGGAGCTGTTGAGTGCAGCGGTATTGGCTGGGGTTGATACCTTTGCCAGACAGCACCCCAAGGGGTATGACATGGAAATCGGGGAACGTGGAGAGGGGCTCTCCGGAGGGCAGCGTCAGGCGGTTGCAATGGCTCGTGCACTATTGATGAAACCAGCCATTGTGCTGCTGGATGAGCCCACCAGCTCAATGGACAATAGCGCTGAACATAGCTGGAAAGAGCGCTTCACCCCTTTCCTCAAGGGACGCACGCTGATTCTGGTCACTCACCGCAGCTCCCTGCTCTCATTGGCAGACCGCCTGATCATCCTAGATCGGGGAAAAGTCGCGGGGGATGGCCCAAGGGAGAAGGTTTTGCAGGCCCTCAACCAGGGACAGATTCAGCAGCACGTTGCCCGTGGTACGGTTTAATCAATTAAATCAGGCATATTGTTCTTTATCTGTTTTTGTGCTGTAGTTATCCGAGAGTACTGAGCGGGGTGTACTCAAACATCAAAGTTTATATGTAGTATCTCAATACTGGAGGAGAGAGATTGATCAATCGTTGGAAGATTAGCAGCAAACTGGCTGCACTAGGGGGCGTGGTACTCATTGCCATTCTGATTCTTGAGGTCAGTTATGTCAGCTCCATCTGGCAGCAACGGAATTTCAGGGCACAAGAGCAGATCGGAGTGAAGCAGATAGCGCCACTCTATCCGCTCTATCATCATCTTCTGACGATACGGGACTCAGCCAGCTTCTTTCTCTATAGCAAAGCCATCCTCAATACTGAAAATGAGTCTTTACTGGTTGATCTCACACGGCTGGAGAGTGAGTCCAATCAACTTCTAAAACCACTAGAGAGGTCGATAAAAGAGGGCAGCTATTCTCAAAAGGTCTCTCAGCAGATAGAAGAGGTGATTGCCGAGTGGCAGAGGCTTCAGGGAGAGTGGCGTGAGATGGATATCTCCTCCATTCGTCTGGCACAGCAGCCCAATGAGGAAGAAGAAGAGGAAGATGAGGAAGAGGAGATGGAGGAGGAGTCCGATGAATTTTCAGAGGATGATAGTGAAGAGGAGTCGGAAGAGACGGTTGAACGAACGGTTGTGGAACAGTATCAATTCTCCTTTAATCAACTGATCACATCACTGAAAATGGTTATGGTCACCATGGGAGAAGAGACTAACCTGGTGATTGACCCTGACCTGGATTCACTCTATCTGATTGATCTACTACTGCACCATACGCCGAATGTAACCAATGCTGCCAGTATTGCAAGAGGTCAGAGTGCATCGAGTCTAGTTAAGAAATCGATGACCTTTTCAGAGCGTTCTGAGTTGGGGCTCTACTATGGACAGTTCCGTCTGCTCCAGGAGCAGGTGAATGAGTCATTAACAAAAGCCTACCAAAACAATGCATTACTAGAACCCAGATTGTCCTCCATGCAGGCCGCATTTAACCAAACGCTCTCTCAGTTCTCTGACTCGATTGAGGCATTGGTGAAAACTGAGGAGGAGGATAGCCCCGTGTTTGAGCTATTGGGATCAAAAACGCTCTTTGATGAGGGGACGAGGGCCATTGATGCGGCATTTGAGCTACATCAGGCAACACTCACCGAGGTGGACAAACTGCTACAACAGGCTGTCAGTGCTCAGGAGCAGACCGTATACACCATTCTTGCGCTCTCACTCTTGTTGATTGTGCTATTGATCGTCGGTAGCCTGTCACTGGTTCGTTCCATTATCCGCCCCATTGATGGACTGATGAACACCATGACGGAAACCACAAAATCCGGTGACTTTTCTTACCGAATCAAGGGGGAGTACGTCAGTTTCAATAATGAGATCGGTCTCATGTCACAAAGCTACAACCGCTTGATGGATCTACTGCAGCGAGGAATCAGTGATGCCAATCAGGTTGTGGGTGCAATTGCGAGAGGCGATTTTGAGCACCGTATGACGGGAGATGCCGAAGGCGATTTAGCGACGCTAAAAGAGGGGGTCAATGGCTCTGCCGATAGTGTCGAAAATACGATGAATGCACTTTCGATGGTGATGAAAGGGCTTGGAGAGGGCAATCTCAGCGTTCGAATGGGCAGTGATGTGGAAGAGCACTTTCGCAATCAGGTCAACCATGCGATGGAGTCCATTGATACCGTTCTGAAACAGGTTGGAGAGATCATCAAACAGCAGGCCATGGGTAATTTTGCAGCCAGAATTACGGTGGAGGCACAGGGTGACCTTGCAACCCTCGCTGAAAACGTGAATCGAGCGATGGGAGATCTCCAATCCGCCATTCAGGAGGTTGTGGTTACCGCCAACCGAATAGGAGAGGGTGACCTTACCCAGGAGATCGAGTCCGACTATCATGGTGCATTAGGCACGTTGAAAGATGCAATCAATGCAACACAAAATAATCTTGCGCGTACTGTAAGCCAGGTAAGAGCCAGCTCTCACCAGGTCAAAACCGGTTCCGCGGCGATCTCAAAAGGAAGTCAGGAGCTCTCTGACCGAACCTCACAGCAGGCAGCCAGTCTGGAAGAGACCGCGGCGAGCATGGAGGAGATGTCCGGTACGGTGACCATGAATGCCGATAATGCCGCACAGGCCAGCCAATTGGCTGCGGACTCACTCCAAAAGGCAGAGGGGGGAGCTGCGATTGTCTCTAAAGTGGTCGAGTCGATGGAGGGCATCAACGACTCTAGCAGTAAAATTGCAGATATCATCACCTTGATTGACTGGATTGCCTTTCAAACCAATTTACTGGCACTCAATGCAGCCGTCGAAGCGGCGAGAGCCGGGGAGCATGGACGGGGCTTTGCGGTGGTTGCCACCGAGGTGCGCTCTCTGGCACAGCGCTCTGCAGATGCCGCCAAAGAGATTAAGGTGTTGATTGAGGACAGTACCTCCCGTATTGAAGAGGGGAGCAATTTTGCTCAGCAGAGCGGTGATGCACTGGACATGATTCAGGATTCTGTGAAAAAGGTTAATGATATTGCAGGAGAAATTGCGGCGGCGGCACAAGAGCAGACGCTGGGAATTGGACAGGTCAATAACGCAATTTCCCAACTGGATGGGGTAACACAACAGAACTCCACGCTGGTGGAGAAAACCGCCTCATCCAGTACGGAATTAAGCCTCCAGGCCGATAATCTTGCCGAAATTGCCGGATTATTCAAGCTGGGCCAGACCATCGGAGAACGCTAACGGAGAGCCTCTACATCATTACGATGAGAGGTAGAAACAAGTTGTCGGAGTACTAGATTAGTTGCTTACCACCCAGTTTCCGGTCTTGCGTGATGAGTTGAGATTGTATTTATCCAGCTCACGGTTAAACTGTTTTTTCTGACGTCGAAGGTCAGCCTTTCTATTGCTGAGTAGACGACTTCGGTTATCCAGCTTCCGGCTATAGCTTCCGCTTCGACGATCATATTGGCCCATCCGGTTCGCCAGCATCATCTTTCTCTGCTCTACCCGCTTCAGGCGGCTATTGGGCATCGTCTGCTTCTCTGTTGTGGCTCTATTACCAGGGGTCAACATCAATGGGCTACGTGCTGAAGTCGGTTTTAGCCTCCGGCTAAGGGGGGATTTCCCCGCTACAACCTCCCCCCCACTCACCTCATCTACTGCATTCAGCACCGTCCACCCCGCATTTTTCATCTGTACATAGGCGTTATCCCAAGAGGGGGAATGGTCATTTTTCGCAACCAACGGCTGTGGCTCAACCTCCCTGGTATCTGCTGCATCTGAAACGCCACCACTCATATCCGGGGTAAACAGCGTGGAGACCACCGAGGTGGGATCTTTTAACAGGCGCTCAAAAAAGAGCAGGTTTCCCGTCTCTTCAACCTCATCAAACCCACTGAGCAGCGCATCTGAAACCTCTAGATGATCCAATAACACGCCCATGTGGGCAATGATTCTATAGACCCCAATACGGCTACTCGTTTCATCCTGCAATACCGCTAATTTGGCCTGAAGCAGCGCATCCCCCGCTGCCATTATCGTCATTACATCGGCCTCCCCGAGCTTGAACTGCTCCTCCATAGAGGCCGAATTTTCCGTCGCAATATCCAACTGCTTTCTACTGGTTGTGAGTAGCTGATGAGTCACATCCAACCCATTCCAGTAGAGCGCGAGCTGCTCCTCCATATTCTGTCGAGCCAGATTCAACTGTTCCTGACTGTCCACTACACTCTTGGCAATCTCTCTTCTTCGGGATTGATCTGCACCACCACGATAGAGGTTATAGTTTAGCTTCAGCAGTGCGGTATAGTAATCCTCTTGCCCTTTGTTCCCCCCTGAATCAAGATCTCGACCGCTTTTCAGCTCAAAATCGAGTGTTGGCAGAAGTCCGGCACGGGTACCATCAAAGTCTGACTTAACCGCCTTCAGATTGGCCTGGGCACTTTTTAAAATTGGGTTATTGGCAAGTAAAACAGTCAGTGCCGCCTCATACTCAGCCGGAAGTGCCCCTTCCGGGATCTCCAGTGCCATTGTCAACACCTCAGTCGGAGCCAAACCAACCACTTTTACATAGCGGGAAATAGAGTCTTTATACTGACCACGCGCCGAGATGAGCGCAGACTTTGCCGCCAGCCATGGGGTTTCCGCAGCCACCAATTCGGCCTTGCCTGCCCCGCCAGCCTCAACTTTTTTCTGGATCTGTACATAAAGATCCTGATGTTCATCCACATTCTTTGTGGTCCATTGAATCACCCGCTGCAATCGGAATATCTCATACCAGGCCTCAATCGCCTGTAGCGTCACTGTGGTTCTGATCTCATCCAGATGGGTGGATGAGATCTCTAGCATCTGGTCACTTCGCCCCACCGCAGCAGCCGTTGCCCCGCCATCAAAGAGTGGCTGAGTAATTGTCACTGCAGTATTCTTTTTGGTTAGCTTGGTTGCATCCGATGAGGACTTATGGCGGTACTCCTGTCCAGCATCCAGAGTCAGATCCACCGTTGGCATCCACCCTGCTTTGGCCTGTCCCAACTGCTCATCCGCAATTCCTACACCATAATAGGCCGACTTAACCTCTGGATTATTTCTCAGTGCCAGATGGATCGCCTGTGACAAGGTGTGCGCATGGAGCACGGAGGGAGCAGAGAGCAGTCCAACCAAAACGGTCATCGAGAATGCTCTTTTCCACGCAGCAGAGAGGCCGGTCTTATCGGTTTTCTGTATCATTTTCTGTCTACCCTCTATTCTGTTCTGGTCGCCGCCTTCCTGCGAAGGAAATAGAGCCCATTGTTATCTACACCGGACTCCGACTCATGCCTTTTTCTGGCGATCATCAACCTCTTATTGGCTGCTTTATTACTGTTCTGCTTCACCATTGAGGCCGGTTCAGGTTGACCCTCACCTTCAGCCAGCGACGGCACTCTGTTCTCTTCCTTATGAGCTACACTATTTTGCAGCAGCTCACTGACGGGTATTTTTCTTAGCGGATAGGGTGAAATAGGCGCGGGTTGAACCACGGTTCTCTCTACTGGAACCGGTGACTGATTCACCGTCTCCTCAAGAGGATGCTCCTGGAAATAGGAGTAGAGATTGAGCGCAAACCCCGCGACTGATAAAAAATCCATTACCTTCCCTCAATATATCCAATCATCAACATTTACCAGCTCATGCTCACACCACCATTGACCAATGGCGTGCTTGCGGAGCTGTTCCAACTGGTACCTAGACTAAATTGAGTGGTATCTGTCAGGCTCCCTTTCATCCCCAG
>JABHIC010000358.1 GCA_018671205.1 Gammaproteobacteria bacterium | reverse complement strand
GACTCGGTTTCAATGAGACAGATGGTGACTTTTACCCTGGAAGGTGTGGGGCATGAGGTGGATCAGGCGGAGGATGGGATTGAGGCACTGGCAAAGGCAAAGGCGAAGCAGTATGAAATGGTGCTTACTGATGTCAATATGCCCAATCTGGATGGGATTGAGATGACCCGTCAAATGAGACAGCTAGAGGGATACCAGTTCCTTCCAATCTTGATGCTGACCACAGAAGCTGCTGATGATAAAAAGATGGCAGGCCGTGATGCGGGAGCAACCGGTTGGATTGTGAAGCCCTTCAGTCCTGATAAATTGCTTGCTACTGTCAATAAGTTATTAGGATAGTTGTACAGAGCCGATGGTGCTGGAGCGAATATTGGTCAATGGTTGATCGTTTTCAGCTTGGTATGTTGGAGTGGTCTTGGGGAGGCCGCTGTATCCGGGGGAAAACCTTGGGTATCATAGTCTTAGGTAATCATAATTAGGAGATCATGGTAGATGGCTATTGATATGGAGCAGTTTAGGCAGGTCTATCTGGAGGAGAGTTTTGAGGGGCTTGAGATTATGGAATCGGGGCTTCTGGAGCTTGATCCGGGCAAGGCAGACTCAGAAGAGATTAATACAATCTTTCGTGCCGCTCACTCAATCAAGGGGGGGAGTGCAACCTTTGGCTTTGAGGAGGTAACCGGGTTTACCCATGTGATGGAGACCCTGCTTGATCAGATGCGCTCTGAGGAGCGTGATGTGACTCCGGAGGTGGTCGATCTGTTGCTCCGTTCTGTAGACTGCCTTCATGAAATGTTTGTTGCCCTGAAAGCGGGGGATCCAATCAATGAGGAGCGGGTCTCTATTGTTCACCATGATCTGGAGCTGGTATTAGAGGGGGAAGCTGCTGGAGCTACACCTGTCGCCACCTCCGCCTCCCCCGCTGAGGCGGTAGAGGAGAGCCCGGTAGTGTCAGCAGAGGGGTGGTTGATACACTTTAATCCCCACCCCGGAATGCTGAGAACGGGCAACGAGCCTCTGAGAATACTTCGCGCGTTGAGAGAGCTGGGTGAGCTAGAGGTTAAGGTTGAGCGTGACCTCATTGCAGTGCTGGAAGATCACCAACCAGAAGAGTGTCTGTTGGGGTGGCGGCTGACCCTGAAAGGGAGTGCCGCTCGTGATGATGTGGATGAGGTTTTCGAATGGGTTGAGGATGATTGTGATCTACAGATTACCCCGTTGACCACAGTGCCTGATGCGGCGGAAAAAACAGCAACAGCTCCGGTTGTGGCAGCAGACGCTGTAACCACTGCACCAGTGAAGGCGGGGAAACAGCCGCCTCGCAAGAAAGGAGGGGGGAAACAGCAGAGCTCTTCCATTCGTGTGGCCATTGAGAAGGTTGATGGGCTGGTGGACATGATTGGCGAGCTGGTCATTACCCAATCAATGCTGAGCCAGATTGGCGATAACTTCACGATAGACCTGCTTGAGCGAATGCGTGAAGGGCTACAGCAGCTGGAACGCAATACCCGAGAACTGCAAGAGAGTGTTATGCAGATCCGTATGTTGCCAATCAGCTTTGTCTTTAACCGCTTTCCACGGGTAGTTCATGACCTGAGTCAGACGCTGGGTAAGCAGGTAGAGCTGGTGATCAGTGGTGAGGGGACAGAGCTGGACAAGACCGTTCTGGAGCAGATTGGTGACCCGTTGGTCCATCTGGTCAGAAACTCAATTGATCATGGCATTGAGCTCCCAGAAGAGCGAGTCTCAAAAGGGAAACCTGCCGTGGGTACGGTCAACCTTAATGCCTACCATCAAGGCGGAAATATTGTGATTGAGGTCGCCGATGATGGGGCAGGGCTCAATCGTCAGGCTATTATTAATAAAGCGGTAGAGCAGGGTTTGATTGATGAGGGGGCAGAGCTGCCCGATGCCGAGGTGTTTGATATGCTGTTCAGGCCAGGCTTCTCAACGGCTAAAGAGGTTACGGATGTCTCCGGACGTGGGGTAGGGATGGATGTGGTGCGTCGGAATGTGCGTACCCTTGGTGGAAATGTTGAGGTGACCTCAAACGTTGGACAGGGTTCAACCTTTGTTGTTCGTCTACCACTGACGCTGGCTATTCTGGATGGGCAGCTACTACGGATTGGTAATGAAATTTTTATTATTCCACTGGTTTCAATTATTGAGTCGATTCAGGTCAATATGGATTATGTGAACTCCATCGCGCATCAGGCAGAGGTCTATAAGCTGCGTGAAGAGTACCTGCCGATTGTCCGCCTGCATGAGCGGCTGCAACTGGAGGAGGGTAACAGCGATCTGGAGAATGGACTACTGGTCGTGGTTGAGGCGGATGGAAAAAGGGCCGCCCTGATGGTTGATGATCTGCTGGGGCAACAGCAGGTGGTGATTAAGAGTTTGGAGACTAATTTTCATAAAATGAAGGGGTTATCTGGTGCTACTATACTGGGTGACGGTACCGTTTCATTGATTCTTGACGTCTCCGGGTTGATGAGTGACAGTCTGCTACCTACCATGAAACAGGGGTTGGGTGAGGGGCAGGGGGCAGGTCAACATGGGGCTCCTGTGATCCACTGATGCGTCGGATTGCGGTTGTAAATCAGAAAGGTGGAGTGGGGAAGACCACTCTGACCAGTAATCTTGCGGTTGCATTGTCAAGGCTGGGTAAGCGAGTGTTACTGCTTGATATGGATCCGCAGTCTCATCTGGCAGCCAGTTTAGGTGTGGTTGAACGAGGGCTGCCAGGGATGGATCGGGTGTTGATGCATCAG
>JABHIC010000357.1 GCA_018671205.1 Gammaproteobacteria bacterium | reverse complement strand
GAAGCAGGCCATTATCAACAAACACACAGGTGAGTTGATCTCCCACCGCTTTATGAAGAAGTGCCGCTACTACAGAGGAGTCCACCCCGCCAGAGAGCCCCAACAAAACCTCATCCTCCCCCACCTGCTGGCGAATCTGTTCAATACTATCCTCTATGATATTGGCTGAATTCCAGAGTGATGCACAACCACAGAGTTCAACCACAAAACGGCTGACAATGCGCTCTCCCTGACGGGTGTGGGTTACCTCTGGGTGGAACTGTAGCCCGTAGAAGTGGCGCTGCTCATCGGCCATCCCTGCGAGTGGGGCATTTTCGGTCGAGGCCATCACCGAGAACCCCGCTGGCAGCTCAGTAACCCGATCCCCATGACTCATCCATACATCCAACAACCCATACCCCTCGGCAGAGGTGTGATCTTCAATATTATTCAGCAGTGCGGTATGCCCATGTGCCCGCACCTGTGCGTAACCATACTCCCGCTGAGAGGCTGACTCTACTCTGCCGCCCAACTGAGCAGCCATGGTCTGCATGCCATAACATATCCCCAGTACCGGCACACCCAGCTCAAATACAATCTCTGGTGCCCGTGGGGTATCCTCGGCAGTCGTGGTCTCCGGCCCACCGGAGAGAATAACCCCCTTGGGATTAAACGCCTGAATTGCAGCCGCCTCCATATCATAGGGGTAGAGTTCACAGTAGACCCCCGCCTCTCGCACACGCCGTGCAATCAACTGGGTATATTGGGATCCAAAGTCGAGGATCAGGATACGGTCATGATGGATATTGGTCATAGCAGCTGGCTCATTCAACGCGGTAGTTCGGCGCCTCTTTGGTGATACTGACATCATGGACATGGCTCTCGGTCATACCGGCACCGGTCACCTGCACAAACTGGGGTCGGGTACGCATCTCTTCCAGATTGGCACAACCGGTATACCCCATACTGGAACGCAGCCCACCCATCATCTGGTGGATAATCGCAGCCATTGGCCCCTTGTAAGGGACACGCCCCTCAATCCCCTCAGGTACCAGTTTTTCCACATTGCCACTATTATTCTCCTGAAAATAGCGGTCACTGGAGCCCTTCTGCATCGCCCCAAGCGACCCCATTCCACGATAGGATTTGTAGGAACGGCCCTGGTAGAGCTCCACCTCACCGGGTGCCTCCTCAGTACCCGCCAACATCCCACCCACCATAATGGTGTGGGCACCCGCAGCAATCGCTTTGGCCATATCACCGGAGTAACGAATTCCACCATCGGCAATAGCCGGTACCCCCGTCCCCTCCAGTGCCTTGACCACGTTAGCTACCGCAGTGACCTGAGGCACTCCAACTCCGGCCACAATCCGAGTGGTACAGATAGAGCCGGGCCCAATCCCCACCTTCACCGCATCTGCTCCGGCGGCTACCAGATCAGTAGCGGCGGCAGCGGTGGCAATGTTGCCACCGATGACCTGAATCCGGGGGAAGTTATCTTTTACCCAGCGTACCCGATCCAGTACCCCCTGTGAATGACCATGAGCGGTATCCACCACCAGCACATCCACACCCGCCTCTGACAGTGCCGTAACCCGCTCTTCGGTATCACGCCCGGTACCCACTGCGGCACCCACCAAGAGGCGCTCCTGATCATCCTTGCTGGCATCGGGCTTGTCGGTAGCTCGCTGAATATCCTTGACCGTAATCATCCCCCGTAGCTCAAAGTTTTCATTAACCACTAATACTTTTTCAATACGGTGCGTATGCAGCAGCTCTTTCACCTGCTTTTTGCTGGCCCCCTCCCGGACGGTCACCAGACGCTCTTTGGGCGTCATCACAGAGGAGACCTTCTCATCCAGACGGGTCTCAAAACGGAGGTCACGACTGGTCACAATCCCCACCAGATCCGTACCATCCACAACCGGCAGACCAGAGATCCCATAACGACGGGTCAGCTCGATCACCTCACGGATGGTTGCACTGGATGAGAGGGTGATCGGATCGGTGACAACACCACTCTCAAAGCGCTTTACCTTCAGTACCTCACGCGCCTGCTCTTTTGCGCTCATATTCTTGTGAATGATACCAATCCCCCCCTCCTGAGCCAGTGCAATCGCCAATCTTGACTCAGTCACCGTATCCATTGCCGCCGAGATGAGGGGAATATTGAGTTCAATATCACGAGTCAATCGGGTACGAAGGGAGACCTGGGCAGGCACTACCGTTGAGTGTGCAGGCAGCAGAAGAACATCATCAAAGGTAAAGGCTTGCTCAACAAGACGCATGGCATACTCCGAAACAGTGGGACGAGAAAATTGAGGCGCAAATTATAAGTCGAACCACACTTTATGTCATTCATCAATCACTCCAATCAGGCGCCAAAATATGAAGAAAATGTGTATTTTGAACTTCACTAGAGAGAGGCGGTCTATAATCAGACATTCTCACCAAAGGATCAAACGAGGCAGACTCCATGATTTCACCCCGATATCGACCACTCCCAACCATTATTCTACTTTTCACCAGCAGCGCGTGGGCACTGCCCCAAAATAGTATCGCGGGCTCTTTTTCTGACTATGCGACGGTAACCCAGGTAACGCCTGTTGAGCGCCACTATACCATCCGCAGACCGGTTGAAAAATGTTGGAACGAGACGGTTCGGGTAAAGCAGCCCTCCTCATCAGGGAGCAGCTTCACCAATGAGCTGATTGGCGGCATCCTCGGAGGGGTGATTGGTAACCAGTTTGGTGGAGGACATGGTCAGGACGCAATGACCCTTGCGGGTGCGGCACTGGGAGCCTCGGTTGCCAATGATCAGGAGTCCACCTTGCCGCAACAAGGGCAGGGGGGCCATTACAAAGAGGTCGAGCATTGTGAAACCATCTATGAGACCGAGGAGAAGAGTGAGCACTCCCATTATCGGGTTAGGTATCACTACAATGGCCACGAATTCAGCGCTAAAATGGGCCGTGATCCGGGTAAATCCATCCAGGTACAGGTGTCGGTAACCCCTCAATAAGCCACTCATTGAACCCTCAACGTAAGGTATTCAGCGTCTCCCAGCTCAACCGGGAGGCTCGCGTTCTGCTGGAGAAAAATCTCTCCACCCTCTGGGTAGAGGGGGAAATTTCTAACCTCTCTCGTCCTGCCTCGGGTCACATCTACTTTACCCTCAAGGATGGGGGGGCACAGATTCGTTGTGCCATGTTCCGCAACCGCCTCAACTACCTGCGCTTTCGCCCAGAGAATGGCGCACAGGTGCAGGTTCGGGGGAGTGTCAGTCTGTATGAGGCGAGAGGCGATTACCAGCTCATTGCCGAACATATGGAGGTGGGAGGGGAAGGGGCCCTGCAGCAGGCCTATGAGAGACTCAAAAGAGAGCTCAAGAGTGCGGGGTTATTTGACGCTGACCATAAACAGGAGATCCCCTCTTTTCCTCAACGGGTAGGGATCATCACCTCTCCCTCAGGGGCTGCGATCCACGATATTCTCACCGTACTGGAGCGCCGTTTTCCTGCACTGCCTATTGTCCTCTATCCTACTGCGGTACAGGGAGAGAGGGCGGCGGGTGAAATTATCGCCGCCATTGCCCAGGCTCGAATGCGACAGGAGTGCGAGGTACTGATTCTTGCCCGTGGAGGGGGCTCTATTGAGGATCTCTGGAGCTTTAATGAGGCCTCGGTTGCACAGGCGATCTATCACTGCCCTCTGCCGATTATCTCTGCCATCGGCCATGAAACTGATTTCACTATTGCCGATTTTGTCGCGGATCAGCGGGCCCCTACCCCCTCTGCGGCTGCGGAGCTCATCTCACCCGACCATCAGGCTTGGCTACAGGCGCTAGAACAGCTTGAGCTGCGGCTGACGCGACAGGGACAAAATACCATCAACCATCTGGCGCTGCGGCTGCATGGGATCGAACGCCGTTTACGCCACCCCAAAGAGCGCATTTGTCAATTTTCTCAACGTCTGGATGAGAGTGAACAGCGCCTGCAACGCGCGCTGCTGAGACAATTTTCAATCCACTCTCAACAGCTTCATCAAGCGACCCAGGCACTCTACCAGCAGAGCCCTGGTAACCGTATTCTCAACCTCAGGCAACGGTTGGATGGTTTTCACCACCAGATCAACCAGGCCATTCACCATAAAATCCAGCACTATCGTGATCAACTCTCCGGGATAGCTCACACCCTGGATGCACTGAGCCCACTCTCTACCCTCTCTCGCGGCTATAGCATTACCACCACTCAAGACCGACAGGTGGTTCGCAATACCGAGCAGCTACAACCCGGAGAAGCGATCAGAACCCGACTCCATAAGGGGATAGTGGTTAGTGAGGTCATTGAGGTAATGCGCCAATAACAGCCAACAACTGCGCTGGCTGAACCGGGGTGGGCAGGGTGTGGTTCAGCGGGAACCTCCCCATCAGCTGCTGTAGATGGGGTGTATCCTCAGGGCGATAGAGAACCACCACCTGGGTATCGGGCAATTTTCTCTGGATATGGGCAAGCATCGACTCCAGATTACTGACCCGATCCCGGAAGGCGGGTTCGTGATAGAACTCAGCCACTACCACTGACGCTGTTTTTTTCTTTAAAAAGCTGATCGCCCGACGCATCTGATGCTCGACCTTGATGCGATAGGTTGTGGTCTGCAGTGCCCTAATCAGCTCTGGGTAGACCCCATATTCGATGATAAAGAGCAGCTCCTCCTCCCCATTTATCGCCACTACCCTATTCTCGCAATGCATAGATTCCCGGCAGGTTTCTCAGGTACCCCTTGTAGTCCATCCCAAACCCAAAAACATAACGGTCAGGTACGTTTAACGCATTGAAGTCCGATGGCGGGGCCACCTTGCGCTCATGCAGCTTGGTCACCAGTGTGACAGTAACTACCTCTGCGGCACCCTGCTCACTCCCCCACTGCCGCAGCGCATGAAGAGTCCCCCCCTCATCATGGATATCATCCACAAAAACCACCGTTCGCCCCTCAAGCTCAATGCGTGGATGGGCGATCCACTCCAGTGCACCTCCGCTCAGCTCCGTCCCATACCGGGTTGCATGAACATAGTCCACCTGAAGAGGAAAATCGAGACGAGTCAATAGATATCCCATCGGAATTACCGCACCATTCATTACCGTGAGCAGTAGTGGATGGTGGTCAGCAACCCGCTCACTCAGCGCTTGAGCCATCTGATCCAGCGCACTCTCCACCTCCTGTTGACTCCAGAGACGCTCAGCCTCACGACGAACCTTTTCTACCTCACTCAATGACACACTCATAACTCCATCTCCGCTGTGTGGATCTCATCCAGTCGCTGTACCCGCTCAACTGCCTGCTGCCACTGCTGGCTCTGCATCAGTGTGGCACGATCCATTGTGGGCCGTCCATGCAGACGCATCAGACGGGCAGTGCCCAGCGGATTGGCGTGGTTGGGCAGCGCATCCAGCACCTCAATCGCCTGCTCTCGATGGTTACAAACCAACACCATATCACACCCCGCCTCCAGTGCCGCCTCGGCACGTTGTTGAACCCCACCCACTTTTCCCGCCCCAACCATAGTTAGGTCATCACTAAAAATTGTTCCGTTAAACCCCAATCGTCCACGCAATACCTCTTGCAACCAGAAACGGGAGAAGCCAGCCGGATAGTCGGGATCAATGGCACGGTAGTAGACATGGGCTGGCATAATCCCCTCCAGGCCATAGGAGATCATCCGCTCAAAGGGAACCAGGTCATCAATCTGCAGATCCGCGTAGGGGCGCTCATCCACTGGAACATCAACATGAGAGTCGGCCGTTACCCCCCCATGTCCGGGGAAGTGCTTGCCCACCGCCCCCATCCCCGCCTGGTGCATGCCCCGCATCCAGCTCTGTGCCAGCATGGAGACCACCTCTGGTTTACGGTGAAAAGCGCGATTGCCGATGACCCCACTGACACCATGCGAGAGATCCAGTACCGGAGAGAAGCTGAAATCAACCCCACAACTCAACAGCTCCACCGCCATCAACCATCCGCTGGATTCGGTCTCCCGATGAACCTGCTTTGGGGCATGGTCGAAAAGCTCTCCAAAGCGGGCCATTGCAGGAAGCTCGGTAAAACCCTCTCGAAAGCGCTGCACCCGCCCACCCTCCTGATCTACAGCAATCAACAACTGCGGGGAACGAATAGCATGAATCTCTTCGCAAAGCCGTGTCAACTGCTCAGGTGAATGGTAATTTCGACTAAAGAGGATCACCCCCCCTACCCTTGGATCAGCCAGCAGTTCTCGCTCTGTCGTGGAGAGTTCAACCCCATCCAGATCGAGCATGAGTGGTCCTAATGTCATTATTACTCCTCAATCCATACGGTTGTACCCACGGCAACCCGCTCAAAAAGATCCATCACATCACCACTTCTCATACGAACACAGCCATGTGAACGGGGAACACCCATCGGCTCACAATCGGGTGTACCGTGAATATAGATCATCCTGCGCAGCGTGTCGATGTTACCCCCCCGATTCAAACCCGACTCATCCCCACTGAGCCAGAGTATACGACTGAGAATCCAGTCTCTGTCAGGGTACTGTCGAGCCAGCGGCTCACTATAGATCTCACCGCTGTAACGTCTGCCGACAAAGACGCTATTCAACGGGCAACCTGCGCCAATCTTGATCCGAACATGGTGACGACCACGTGGGGTACAGCCGCTATTCCACTGCTCACCAGCCCCTCTGAGTGCGGTTGATACCGAGTAGGTGAGTGGCTCTTTACCTTCTCTGTAGAGTGTGAGCTGTTGTCTCTTCAGGGAGATACGGATCTCCATAGCGTAAAAAAGTTAAGACTTTCTAATCTCTAAAGTTGTTAAACTGCAGAGGGATGGGGAACTTCTCCTCTCGCAACAGGGACATCACCGCTTGCAGATCATCCCGCTTCTTTCCCGTCACCCGAACTTTTTCCCCCTGAATCGCCGTCTGCACCTTGCTCTTTGACTGCTTGATCAATTTTACTACCTGTTTCGCGGTAGCGGTATCAATCCCCTGCACCCACTTCACCGACTGGCGTGCCTCACTGACATTGGATTCAATCTCACCCGGCTCCAGGGCATCTGCATCAACCCCCCGTTTTGCCATCTTGGAGCGGAGCACATCCATCACCTGGTTGAGCTGAAACTCATTATCTGCCTTGAGGAGAATCCCCCCCTCCTCCTCCTCAACCGAGGCTCCAGTCCCCTTCAGGTCAAAACGGTTGCTGATCTCACGGCGGGCCTGGTCCACTGCATTACTCACTTCATGCAGATCAACCTCGGAAACAGTGTCAAATGAGGGCATGGATTCTCCTTCAAATTAGGCCAATTGATCATCGGCAACATGGTAAGTGGGATCTTCCAACAGATTAACCTCAACCAGATCTCCCGCTTTGTGTAGCAGTATACGACACTCCGGACTAAGGTGGCGCAAATGTAGCTGTTTACCCTCCCGCAGATACTTCTCGGCCAGGGTATCAATCGCCTCAATCGCCGAGTGATCCACCACACGGGAGTTTTTGAACTCAATAATGACCTGATCCGGGTCACTACCGGGGGTAAACAGGTCGAGAAAATTCTTTACCGAACCAAAGAAGAGCGGGCCGTTAAGCTCATAGATTCTGGTTCCATCCTCTTCATCACGCTTGGCTATATTGATATGGCTGGCATGCTCCCAGGCAAAGATCAACGCGGAAACAATAACGCCGACAATGACCGCAATCGCCAGGTCTGTCGCCACCGTGACCGCAGAGACCAGTACCAACACAAAGGCATCTTTGGTTGGGATCTTGTTCATAATGCGCAGACTGGACCATTCAAAGGTGCCCAATACAACGATGAACATCACCCCCACCAGTGCTGCCACCGGGATCATCTCAATCAGGCTGGAGGCAAAGAGGATAAAACTGAGCAAAAAGAGCGCCGCAGAGATACCAGAGAGACGCTCCCTTCCCCCGGAATTCACATTAATCATGCTCTGACCAATCATTGCACACCCCCCCATACCGCCAAACAGTCCGGTCGTCGTATTGGCAATCCCCTGTCCAACACACTCTCGATTTCCCTGTCCACGGGTATCTGTCACCTCATCAATCAGGGTGAGCGTCAGCAGAGACTCAATTAAGCCAACGGCCGCCAGAATGAGTGCATAGGGAAAGATGATATAGAGGGTATCCCAGTTAAATGGAACCACTGGAAGGTGGAAAGAGGGGAGCCCCCCCTCAATGGAGGCAAGATCCGCCACCCGTTTGGTGTCCAGATCCAGAGCAATTACCAGCAGCGAGACAACCAGAATTGCTGCCAGCGAGGCAGGAAAAGCGTGGGTCAATTTGGGCAGGTAGTGAATAATAGACATGGTCAACAGTATCAACCCCCCAAACAGCAGCAGTGGTTCTCCACTCATCCATTGAGTGGCTCCCTGCTCCGTTGGAAACTGAAAGTGCTGCAACTGGGCGAGAAAAATAACAATAGCCAATCCGTTCACAAAACCGAGCATCACGGGGTGTGGAACAATCCGAATATATTTACCCAACCGCATCATCCCGACACTGATCTGGATCAACCCCGTCAATACCACTGCCGCAAACAGGTACTCGACCCCATGATCCGCCACCAGCGAGACCATCACCACCGCCATAGCCCCAGTGGCACCCGAAATCATTCCGGGTCGCCCGCCAAAAATAGCCGCCAATAACCCCACCATAAAGGCCGCATAGAGCCCCACCAACGGCTCCACCCCAGCCACAAAAGAGAAAGCCACCGCCTCAGGCACCAGCGCAAGAGCAACCGTTAACCCTGAAAGAATCTCACCCCGGATACAGCTCTTACTGATACACCCTAGCTGAAACATCGATTATTTCCTCATTTCGGAATCATGAAAATGTAACTATGCAGCAGTAGCTGAACATTAGAGCTACTATCGTCATCTAGGTGGCTGTCCGAGAAT
>JABHIC010000356.1 GCA_018671205.1 Gammaproteobacteria bacterium | reverse complement strand
AGAGGGGATGGCCAATAGCCTCACCCTGCTGCAGAGCGTACGGAGGTGATCATCCTAGAATCCTCAGTTGGATCACGAAAGTCCCCGCAAGCTCTTGACGCACCTAGCAAAACAGAAAAAACTCTCATCACCAACAAGGTGACCACGTTTTTTTCTGTTCCACTATGCACGCCAATATCTTACGGGGCTTTTTCGCGCCCAACCGAGGATTCTAGGATAAAACAGATGCTCCCCTTGCTGCTGATGCTTTCACTCTCAAATGTTGCGAGTGCCAACCACCCCAATGCCGAGATTGATCTGTGTAAAATCTATCAGGACAAGCTCCCTCCGGGGCTGACGCTGGAGGCACTGCCGGAGCCCACCTCACAAGGTGCTCTGATACTCAACCAGTACTGTACCCAGTGTCACAACCTGCCGGGCCCAGATCGACACACCGCAACGGAGTGGGGTGATGTAACCCAAAAGATGTTTATGCTGAGTGAGGTCTCCAACCGCTTTGGTGGGTGGACGAGCCACGTGAAGAAGATCTCCACTGAGGAGCAAGCCACCCTTCTGGCCTATCTACAGCGTCACGCAGCCACAGAGGTATTCACCCTCCCACTCTGGTTTACCCGGTTTCTGGCTCTGCTTCCAGTCCTGCTATTGGTCGGGTTCGGGGTCTCGCATGGCTACCGAAGCCTCAGAGGGAGCCGATAAGATGCATTCACGAAAAATCGTACTCCGCCTATTGGTGCTTGCACTACTGGCCGTAGCAACCGGGTTTGCCTATATTCATTGGAGCAAGGGGGGCGACGGTGCAGGACTTTACTCCCGGTACTGGTCTCCCGATCCGGTGCAGGAGTATTGGGACCCGAAAAATTTCTACCAATCGACAGAGATCGTTGAGGGGGTGTTTGAAGCGAAGTTGTGTATACAGTGTCATGAGGGGATTACGCCGGGGATTGTCATAGACTGGCGCGCCAGCCGTCATGCACAAGCGGATCAGCCTGTCTACTGTAACGACTGCCACGGCAGTGATCATCAGCAGTTGCGTATGCCTACCCCCGAGATGTGTGCCAATTGTCACCAACAGCAGCATAATGAACTCCTCGATGAGGCCCGTTATGGGTTCCCTAGTCATGTGTTGGCGATGGAGCGGGTGGTCGATGCCCCCCATTTTGCAGACAAGCCCAAGGGGGAGGTTCAGGCCTGTGTACAGTGCCACTCGGTTGCCACCAAGTGTGACTCCTGTCACACCCGACATCGCTTTGATTCCGCTGAGGCGCGACGCCCGGAGGCCTGTATCACCTGTCACTCCGGGCCTCCGCACCCGGATGATGAGACCTACTTCAACTCCGCGCACGGAAAGATCTACCTGCAAGAGGGGAGTGAGTGGGACTGGTCCAAGCCACTCACCAAGGGGAACTACAAGGCCCCTACCTGCGCCTATTGCCATATGGAGAAGGGCAGGCATCAGGTGGCTGACAAGTCACTGTGGAAATTTGGTTTGAGAGAGGTGAACCCCCACACCTCGAAAAACAGGATATTGCGGCTGCGTTGGATTAAGTTATGTACCGACTGCCATGAAGCGAGTGAGGCAGATCAATGGCTATCTGGACTGGATCAAGAGCGTAAGCAGGCCTGGGAAAAACTTTATGCGGCGGAGTCCATTCTCAAGGGGCTGCGGGGAGACCAACTGATTCACCCCGCTGCAGACCAGCGCCCGGAATATCCAATGGGTAGCTTGTGGGCCAGGCAGCGTATTGGGTTTTTTGAGGGGCAGGCATCGGCCTTCTACAATGTCTCTGCTATCGAGCGGGACTATTTTGAGATGTGGTATTTTGACAATCTGGGTGCCTATAAATCGGCGGCACATGGTTACGCTGCGGGGGTTGAGAAGGGGCACAAAAAGATGGAGAGTTCTCTGCAACACATTCGTGAGCGCGCTGAACTGTTGCGTAACCTCTCCGAGGCCGAGCTGAAAGCGGGGGTTACTGCGGAACAATGGAACAGCGGTGCCTATACCGACTACAACCGGGAGCACAACTAATGAGCACTGGAACCACTATAAGTACTGTTGTGATGCTGCTTAGCCTCTGTCTGCAACAGTCATGGGCGGATGCAGTGCAGCCGGGAGTCCTCTATAGCGATCAGGCCTGTATTGAGTGTCATGCAGAACGGGAACCGGATTTGGTTCAACAGTGGCGCATGAGTGCTCATGGTGAGGCATCTGGTGTTGACTGTAGTGGCTGCCACGGTGAGCGTCATCAACAGCCTTCTCAACGAATGACTGTTCAGGCCAGAGAGGATGCAACCTGTGCGGGCTGTCATCAAGGCTCTGCGGCCCACAGTTATGTAACCTCCAAACATGGTGTGATCAACACCATTGAAGCCAGCAGACAGGATTGGAGTGCCCCTCTGCAGGTGGGTAACTACAGAGCGCCCGGTTGTAGCTATTGCCACAACTATGGTGGTGACCACAGCGATACCATGGCTCCGGAACGTGGGCCTGCGGTACGTCAATGGATCTGTGCAGGCTGTCACAGCCCACGTTATGTACGTGAACAGTTTGAGAATGGAGTACGCCAGTTGGCGATTGCGGATCTCAAGTTAGCAGAGGGTGATACCTTGCTGGCCACGGCGGATCATCTTGAAGAGGAACAGCGATTAGCACTGAAGCAGAGTCAGCTCGATCACCGGAGAAATGTACTTTATGGTGTTGGGCACCAGTCACCGGACTATCAATGGTGGCATGGACAACCGGCACTGGATGGTGATTTGATTCGAATTCGTGATGCCGTGGATAAGTCCCAGCGCAGAGAGCCGCTAAGGGGGGATTGATATAAATTGCGCATAATGTATATTATGTTAAATGATGTGCGCTATATGGTGATCCCATAGGAAGCTCCAGCAAATAACCACCACTGCTCCCCTCATTATTGAACACCTCAAATCGAGCCATCAGAAATTTCGGAATTTAGATAACGGTAATCCGTTGTTGTGAATGTATGAATTTGAGCTCTCAATGGCCTCTTTATTTTCTCTTAGCCAGAGCTGACGCTTATGATGCCGTACTGCATGAGCAATTCCATTCTCTGCAGATCGAGAAACATTACTGCTAAATGCCAAGAGCTTTAGCTTCCTGTAGCAGTCGGCTATCAAGAGTAAGGTTTGCAGGACGCCTTTTTGATGTAGAGTTTATTTGTGATTGCATCTTGTTGTTGAGGACGCTCTGCTACGATGGCTCAGCTTCTCCATCAATGGGTAGCTCAATAGTGAACTGTGCCCCTCTCCCGACCCCCTTGCTTGCAACAGAGACCTGCCCCTTGAGACTCTGAACAAAGAGTGCCATTGAGTGCAGCCCCTGCCCGGTACCGGAATCCTTGGTGGTCACCCCACGATTAAAGATCTTTTTCAGGTTCTCATCGGAGATACCGACACCGTTATCCGAAATCTGCATCAATTGATGGACATCATCAAACGCCTCTAACAGCTCAAAATGGCTCATCCAGACTCCCCCTTGAACCACCTTTCTCTGAGCCTCAATGATCCCCTCGATGTGTGAAAAGGTTGAGACCTGTTTCTGTAGTGTGATCTCTCCATCCTCAACAAACTGTTCCATCGATTGAGCCAACTTTTCAAGCCTGGCCCCTTCCCCATCGGGT
>JABHIC010000355.1 GCA_018671205.1 Gammaproteobacteria bacterium | reverse complement strand
TAACCGGACTGATTGTCGTCACCAGACAAGAAAGCAGAAGCACTAGAAGCGAAAGCAACAAGAGCAAGTGTAGTAATAATTTTTTTCATATAAATCCCCATTAATTTGTTTTAAATTTGCCCCCTCAGAACTCTGTTCCTTAGCAAGACGAGAATCATCATATAGCATTCAATTGATTTACACAATACACAGAATAAATATCTGCATAGACAGAGACAACGCCTATGCTCCAGCAGTGCCGGTATTTGCCTTCGGCTACCGTGAGTAGCTATCCAGACATACGTTGAGCCAATAAATTTAGCTAGGTGGCTGTCCCTTTTGTCGAATGCCCTCAATGAAGAGCATCAGCTCAACCTCCCTGGATTTAGGCCCAAGATTGTAGTTGATACCATAATCTTCGAGGGATATTCTTGTTGTACCCTCAAAACCACGCCGATAGCCACCCCAAGGATCTGAACCATGCCCCATATACTGAACGTCGATAATCACAGGGTTGGTTGCTCCATGTAGGGTCAAATTCCCCATTAAAAGCCCGCCACCCTCTCCATTCGACTTAAAATCCGTACTTTCAAACTGTGCCTTGGGGTAGTTGCTCACATCGAGAAAATCCTCGCCACGCAGGTGTTTATCTCGCTCAGCATGGTTGGAATCTACACTGGTAGTATTGATCTCCACCTGGACAATGGTTGGCATAATATTGACAGGAGTAGAGATGGTTTCAGCTTTCAACTTAAAGACGGACGATTCATTGATTATGCGAAGAAACTTCCTGTTTCTGTAAATCATCGTGCCGTTACTTGTGGTGACTGGTGTGCCAAAAGATAGTTGACTGATTTTTAATTCAAGCTGGTTTGCTAACGAATCACCGGATTCAAAACTCGATTCACCTCACCACGAACATTAACAGAAACCGCATAGTTACGCCCAAACAGGAGTAGCTCACCTCCCTCATTATCACCATCAATACTTCTTTGTGGGTTCAGTAAACTCTCTCCTGTACCATGCTGTGAGACCGAAATATGGTTAGCAATCAATCTTGATGCATCCAAATTTCCTGCTCCTCCTTTATCCAGAGTCAATGAATGGATTTTCCCAGAGATCACCGTATCTCCACCCCCTTGGAGCATCAGTGCAAACCTCCGCCCTGTCACACCCTCTATCCAGACATCAGAGACCCCATCCACTACATGCAATGTCTCCAGCCCTGGCAAGTACAGCTGTACCTCTGGTATTGAGTGTTCACCACTACGACTCAACAGGTAGTTGGTTGACATGTCATTCTCATCCCCCTCTTTGAGAAACCCGTCAACCACCCGTCCTATCAACTGCTCGTCACTGTACTTCATCAGCTTCTGGGCTGCCGGATTCACCTGCTGTATTTCCCTTTCTGTATTGAGAACCAACAAACCATCCGGCATGCTTTTATGGATAGACTCTAACCACTGCCTGCGCAGACGTGCATCATTTGCCTGCGCCCGGCTACGCTCCTGCTCTCGTGCCAACTGTATCTGCACATTTGTCTGCGCCTCAACTGCACCACGCAGTGAAATCTGCGAGTAAAGATAACGCTCCAGCATTTTTACCCGCTGAATAAAGACATCATGAGGATCATCTTTATAGAGGACATCAACAGCCCCCGCCTTCATCATCACCTCTTCCACTTCAGTCGCCTGGGTGAGAACAAAGATCATGGTAGTACTGGTGGATGGCTGCTGCTGCAGTGCCTGGGCAAGTTGATCACCATTCCCCCCCGGCATGTAGTAGTCCAGAATACTGATGTCTGGAATAAAGTGCTTCGTCAACTCCAGCGCTTCACTCATCCCTCCCGCAATCACTACCTCGTATCCCTGGTCTCTTAATAGTTGCCCATACACTGCCCGCACGGTCGCTGAGTCATCCACAAACATCACTCGAATACTACGACCAACATCAAGTGTCGAGGCACTCTGCTGTGTACTCTCATCTATAGTGTGAACTCGATCCATTACGCCGGAAGCCTGATTTACCGTACGCTGCCAATGGGTGATAAAAATCTCACTCAGCGGCAGTAACTCTGAGTAGTCAACAGGCTTTCTCAGTAACTCGAAATTAGAGCCCAAACATTGGCGTGCTTGTACAGGATTATGGTCTTCATAGGCTGTGATCAGAATGATCATCACTATAGGGTCAATATCTCGAATGCGCTCTGCCGTTTGCAGTCCACCCATGCGCATATCAAGATAAATCAGTGCGTAGGGCTTGCCAGAATTGGCTGACTCCTCTACTTTTTGAAGGCCCTCTTCACCATCCATCGCAGTATCAAGATGGTACGAACGCTCCAGGGGCAAACCCAACATTGCGATATCACGATATGCTGCTTGATGCTCTGCCCTATACTGATCTGAAAGGATATTCTGGTAGATACCATGCATTAACGGATCATCATCAATGGAGAGTACAGAGTAGATTTTTCTCACAGCTACTCCCTCATACAAGCCATGCTCTCTGTTCCCCTCTCTCCCCAAAATCTCTACCTCCATAGTGAGATTGGTCATCAAACATCCATCACCCAGTGTTCGCTATGACCGACCTTACTCTACACCAATAACATCACTGCTACCCGGTTAATTTTCAAAACAAATTTTGCTCCTCAGTACAATTTATGGGTAGTTTGAGGTTCCCCCCTGCCCCCTGTGTCAGCATACATATCCGGTCAGTTGAATCATTAAACTTAACATTTCAGGGCACGGTGTTAACGCTGGAGCAATAGCGCGCACATTCACCGC
>JABHIC010000354.1 GCA_018671205.1 Gammaproteobacteria bacterium | reverse complement strand
ATGGCAAAGATCAGCTTGTTCCGAATGCCTCCCCATTGACGGAGTTGATCCAGCGTTTTGCTGCCTAGCAGTCCCAACGGTATCCCACCCCAAAGACATTACGAATACAGTTAAAGTCAGGATCAATACGTTTGAACTTGATGCGAATTCTACGGATGTGACCGTTAATCGTATTCTTCTCTACAATGGTCTGGCGGGTGACGGGCATGAGTGACTCATAGCTGAAGGCCTCACCGGGGGACTGTGCGAGTGCCTCCAGTAACCAGAACTCCGTCAGGGTCAACTCCAGCGGCTCCTTTTGCCAGTGGACGGTGAGAGCGGTCTCATTTAGTGTAAGCTCACCGCAAATGGTGTCGTTGGAGAGGTGGTGTGATGAGGTATGGGTGAGGCGCTCCTCAATGCGGAATAGGGAAGAGACCCTCACGGTCAGGTAATCGAGGGTGATCGGTTTAATCAGATAGTCCCATGCCTCCAGTCTTAACCCCTCAACACGATCCATCTCACTATCACGAGCAGTGAGAAAAATCACCGGGATGGTGGGGTGCTGTTTGTGTAGTTCAGTGCAGATCTCAAAACCGGCATCATGGTTTTCGCCCAGCATCACATCAAGAATAGCGAGGTCAGGTAAGGTCTCCCTAAACCCCCTCAGCGCCTCCTCTTTGCTGGCATAAGCGGTGATGGCATATCCCTGGCTACGCAGTGCATCAGCATAGTTTTCTCGCTGATCCGGGTCGTCTTCAACAATGGCAATTTTTCTATTCATAAAGATCCATTATTCTGGGATTATCAGTGGGTGACAGGAACAGTGGGTGGCAGGAAAAATCCACAGAGCGGTATAATCTGAATAGTATATACTTCGAACCGTTTTGTGATGGGCCAATTGGCTCAATATTTAGCTCAATTACTTTGTGGATATCTGTGAAATGAAATTGACCACTCGATTTGCCCCGAGTCCAACGGGTTACCTCCATGTGGGAGGGGCGCGTACTGCACTCTTCTCCTGGCTCTATGCGCGTCGCCACGGTGGTGACTTTATTCTCAGGATCGAGGATACCGATCGTGAGCGCTCTACCGAGGCCTCGGTCAACGCAATACTGGAGGGGATGAACTGGTTGGGGCTGGAGTATGACCAAGGGCCATTTTACCAGACCCACCGTTTTGATCGTTATAAAGAGGTGATCCAGCAGCTTCTGGAGCAGGGGAGTGCCTATTACTGCTACTGCAGTCGTGAGGAGCTGGATAAGATGCGTGAGGGGCAGCGGGCAAGAAAAGAGAAGCCCCGTTATACCGGCCTCTGTCGTAGCCGAACCGAGCCACGTGAAGGGGTAGACCCCGTCATCCGTTTTAGAAACCCGACAGAGGGTGCGGTAGTGGTGGATGATCTGGTGCGTGGCAAGGTGGTGTTTCAGAATAGCGAGCTGGATGATCTGATTATCGCCCGTTCAGATGGTACCCCGACCTATAATCTTACGGTGGTTGTTGATGATCTCGATATGGGACTCACCCATGTGATTCGTGGGGATGACCATCTCAATAATACGCCTCGCCAGATTAATATTCTTAAGGCACTGGGGGCGGAGCTGCCCAAGTATGCCCATCTTCCAATGATTCTGGGGGCGGATGGAAGCCGCCTCTCCAAACGTCATGGTGCGGTGGGGGTTATGCAGTATCGGGATGAGGGGTATCTGCCGGAGGCACTGCTGAACTATCTGGTGCGATTAGGGTGGTCTCATGGGGATCAGGAGATCTTCTCGATGGATGAGATGGTAAAGCTATTTGAGTTGGAAGATATCAACCACTCGGCCTCCACCTTTAACCCGGAAAAACTACTCTGGTTAAATCAGCACTATATTAAAAGTAGTAGCCCTGAGCATGTGGCGCGTCATCTGAGCTGGCATATGGGGCAGCGGGGGATCGATCCTGCTCATGGGCCGGATCTGGTCAAAGTGGTTGAGGCACAGCAGGAGCGGGCCAAGACCCTGGTGGAAATGGCGGATAATAGTCGCTGCTTCTATCTCGACTTTGATACTTTTGATCCCAATGCGGCGAAGAAGAATCTCAAAGCGGCAGCAGAAGAGCCGCTGACTAAAATCCGCGATACGCTCGCTGAACTGGAGATCTGGGATGCAGAGCCGATCCATGAGGTCGTTAAAGAGGTTGCAGAGCGGCTCGATCTGAAGCTGGGTAAAGTGGCGCAACCCCTGCGGGTAGCCGCAACAGGAGGTGCGATCTCGCCTCCGATCGATATTACCCTGGCACTGATCGGCAGAGAGCGTGTGCTACAGAGAATTGAGATGGCGCTCACCTTTATAGCCGAGCGGATAGTGGCCAACGGTTAGTTTTTCAATTGTTTATGGCCAGCCGAACCGGTATCATACGCGGCTATTTTACAGACAAGGTGAGTAGGCGAGATGGCGACAGTCAGTACAAGTGAGTTCAGAAATGGCTTGAAAGTGATGATTGATGGAGATCCTTTCACCATTGTTGATAACGAGATGGTGAAACCGGGGAAAGGGCAGGCCTTTAACCGGGTAAAACTGCGGGGGCTGATAAGTGGGAGAACTCTGGAGCGTACGTTTAAATCGGGAGAATCCATTGAGCGAGCAGATGTTCATGAGGAGGAGTATCAATACTCCTATTCCGATGGGGATCTGTTCTATTTTATGCACCCGGAAAGCTTTGAACAGATTGGTGCCGACAAAGCCGCTATGGGAGAGGCAGAGCAGTGGCTGAAAGGTCAGGAGATCTGTCTGGTGACACTCTGGAATGGCAACCCGATCTCTATTACTCCGCCCAACTTTGTCGTGTTACAGATTACCGAGACCGATCCGGGGCTGCGTGGGGATACCTCCAGCGGTGGCGGTAAACCGGCAACACTGGAGACGGGAGCCGTGGTTCGGGTTCCGCTCTTTGTCCCTGAAAATGAGGTGATCAAGGTGGATACACGTACGGGTGAATACGTCTCACGTGTCAAAGAGTGATGGATAGCTCTCTGCTACAGGAGCGCGCGACCTTTATACGGGCTATTCGAAGCTTCTTTTTTGAGCAAGATGTCATCGAGGTGGAGACACCGGTGCTCTCTAGCGCAGCCACTACGGACCCACAAATTGACTCTTTTGTAACCACCTCACGGGGGCGTGATGCAGAAGGGCCTGAGCGGCTCTACCTTCAATGCTCCCCGGAACTGTTTATGAAGCGCCTGTTGGCAGAGGGGAGTGGCCCCATCTTTCAGTTGGGCCCCTCGTTTCGTGCCGGTGAGATCAGTCCGCTCCATAATCCAGAATTTATGATGTTGGAGTGGTACCGTCCGGGCTATACGATGGAGCAGTTGATGGATGAGGTTGAGGCCCTGGTAAGCAACTTTGTCGATCTTCCCTCAATAGAGCGGATAACCGTGGCTGAGGCTTTTGAGGTGGTAGGGGTTGCTGATCTCTACAGCACAACCATCGAGCAGTTGCAATCGGCCGCATTGGCCATGGCGCTGCCCTCAGCCGAGGAGATGGATCTTGACTGGGATGGCTGGGTTGATTATCTGATGGTGTTGGCGATCATTCCCCGTTTCTCTCATGCGGCTATCTTTTTTACCCACTATCCAGCCTCTCAGGCCGCACTGGCCCGGATCAGCCCCGATAACCCAAAGGTGGCAGAGCGTTTTGAGCTGATTCTGAATGGGATGGAGATTGCCAATGGCTTTTGTGAATTGACCGATGGGGCAGAGCAACGTAACCGCTTTCAACAGGAGCTGAGTGAGCGCAGTGCCGCTGGATTGGAGGCAGTGCCGATGGATGAGAAGTTCCTGCAGGCACTGGATCATGGTCTACCCGACTGCTCGGGGGTTGCACTGGGCGTAGAGCGGCTGATGATGTTGTCAATGGGGAAAGAGCAGATCAGTGAGGTAATGCCGTTTTCTATCAATCAGGTTTAGCGGTGCCCTGTAGTTATCTTGACTGCATACAGATGCCATTCTGGAAACAACCATAGCTTTTCTTGGTGGGGTCTTCGACAGAGAGAGGCTCTGCTTTAACGGCTACCTCTAGCGGGACCGTCTCCACCACTGGAATAACCTCAAGTATAGAGGAGTCTCCTCCCTGGGGGGAAATGGGGGCCTCTTGTGGATAGAACATAAATGGGTCACTCTCTTCACCCCGTGGCGACTCGGCATTCAGAATCGAATCAACAATAGTCCGGCTGATCGTTCCCTGAGCCGTGGAGACCACAAGGCCCGATTCGATTGTTGTGATTCTGGCGTTAATATGGATGCCGCGTCGATGTTGGGTATAGGTGCCGGAGAGTACCAGGTTGATCTGCTGTTTTTTCCTCAGTTCATCGACCGAGCGACTGCGGATAAAGTCTCCCTTATCAGAAACCCGAATGGAGGGCATGGTCTTATAGTCAATCACCTTAAAGCCCCGAATCTGCATCTCATGGATCATATTGTCGGCCAGGGTCTCCCCAATGGCATCGGCCTGATCATAGCTCTTGATGTTGACAAATGAGGTGATTGCAATCGGGTTATCAACCAGGTTTTCAATGGCTTGATTCTGTACCAGTTGAGCGGCCATGTAACGGCTTACAGCATGGAGTCCGTTATCATTTTTATAGTGGCTGGAGGGTGGATGGTTGAGCGGATTAAGGGTAGTGCTATGGGGCGCGGTTGAAGAGGGTTCCGCAGTGGCCGCCTGTTTTTTTGCAGCTGTAGAGCAGCCTTGCAAAAGTAGCAAGAGAGCGGTGACCAGAACTAAAATCCTAATGCTCATTGTGGCTGAAAAATCCTTATTGGACACCTAATCTAAACCCAAAAGCCAGTCACATCCATTTCGAAAGTGACTGGCTCACAGCTTGCCATCTACATCGCACACTCTGTCAGTGGGTGGTCAGTGTGGCAGGAGTGGTTGAGGGAGTAAACCCTTATTGAATTTTTAGCTCAATCTCTCCAATCGCCACATCTGCCTGTTCGGCTCCATTCGCCCCCTTTCAAGGTAGTAAATTGTTCCCGTCTACAAGCTCGACCTCATGCTGGTCCACAGGTTTTCTGCGTGTGCTACCATTAATTCCATTCAGCATTTTCAGGTAATACCCCTTGGAAATATGTGCCTGGGCAGAAGAGGTGATGACCGAGGTGGCCATATCTACCAGCCGTACATTGATCATAATTCCATTAGGATATTCTGTATAGGTACCCGAGATGACATGGTTGATGTTGTATTTTCCGCGCAGCTCACTGAGGTTCTTGCTCATCACGAAGTCCCCCTCTTTTGAGACCTGGATGGATGGCATGGTTTTGAAATCAATCGTTTTAAAGCCACGAATCTGGAGTTCATGCATCATGTTTTCACTCAGCCAGAGTCCCAGTTTATTGGTCGATTTGAAATCTTCCAGCTCAACCAGAGAGGCAACCGCAATGGGGTTGTCTCGCATATTCTCCATATCCCTGTTTTGGGTGAGCTGATCCACAAGAAAGCGGGAGACCTCGTTTAGTTCCCCGGGAATCGAGACCATCGGGTTCTGCTGATACGGTTCGGTAACACCACTTCGGACACCAGCAAAGTCACTGAGTGGGGTTGCTGATGCAGTTGAACAGAGAAGTACACCTGCACTGATGAGGGTTGTAAGCGTTTTTTTCATGATTCTACTCCAGGTTTATCTGCAGGATTGTGACTGACTGTAGGCGCGAACACTTACCGGAAGGTTTCCGCAGACATGACAGGGGTCTTGATAGGTGACAACAGCCACTGATTTGGCACACTCGGAAGAGATGCTCTCCTCAAAACAGTTTGCACAGGCAGGCCCCACAGAGGTCGTTTGAGTCGGTGTCTCCATTACAGGTTGGGTAGTCATAGGCTGAAGAGTGCATCCTGACAGGCTAGCTACCATGCCCAACAGAGATATTATCGCTAGTTTTTTTGTCATGATTT
>JABHIC010000353.1 GCA_018671205.1 Gammaproteobacteria bacterium | reverse complement strand
TCCATCTGGATGCGGGTCAGCTTGCTGACCCCATCAACCAGTTCGGTGACATCGCTACCAAAGTGCTCTATCAGCTCACTTTTGGTGTGGCTGGTATCCTCCAGTACATCATGCAGCAGTGCCGCAGAGATCGTAGTGGGGTCAATATGCATCTCTGCGAGAATGCGTGCCACCTCAATGGGGTGGTAGATATAGGGTTCACCAGTGAGACGGCTCTGACCGTCATGAGCCTCTGCAGAGAAGAGGTAGGCGGCGTATATTTTATGAATTTGCTCCTGATCGAGATAGCTCTCCAGCAGAGGGAGAAGATCACTGATCAGGAACATGGAGGATAATCCGGGGGGTCAGCTTATGCGCTAGCCTCTTCTTTGGGCGGTTCTGCTGCACTTCCCTCCTCTTCCGACCCCTCTGCTATGGCAGAATCCGCTGCCGCAAGTTGTGCATCAATCTCTCGTGTTGCGCTATTGATCTGGTCCAATATCTCCCGGCTCATCACTCCGGCGGAGATCTCACGCAGTGCAATCACGGTGGGTTTATCATTGTCGAAGGGAACCAGTGGATCAGCACCCATTGCAATCTGTCGTGCACGCTCTGCGGCAATCAGTGTCATGTCAAAGCGGTTATCGATCTTGTCGAGACAATCTTCTACGGTGATGCGTGCCATCAGTTCACTACTCCAAATAATTAATGAGTTTAGGAAAAAAGGTCATCTATTCTATAGAAATCAGGGGGCTTTCTCAACCGGGGATTCTACTGCTCCATCAAAACAAGGTTGTCGGAGTACTAGACTAAAGCAGCCCTTCCAGCAGCACGTGGTTTCTCTTTGATTGCGTTGAAGTTTTCAGTCGATGTGCCTGAAAAATGCTCTTCAGATCTCTTTTTGCCGCATCAAACTCATCGTTGATCACCAGATAGTCATACTCGTTGTAGTGAGAGATCTCAATGGATGCCTCTTCGAGACGGCGTGCAATGACCTCCTCACTGTCTTGCCCCCGCTGCTCCAGGCGCTGGCGCAGGGTGGGGAGAGAGGGGGGGAGGATAAAGAGGGTCACCGCTTCGGGGATCTTTTTGCGTACCTGTTCAGCCCCCTGCCAGTCAATCTCCAGAATGACATCATTGCCGTGACGCAGGCTCTCTCGTACCCAGAGCTCACTGGTGCCGTAAAAATTGTCGAACACCTTGGCATATTCAAGGAACTGATCGGCCTCGATCTCAGCCCCAAATGCCTCGGTGGTGACAAAGTTGTAGTGGAGTCCATCCTCTTCGCCGTTGCGTGGAGTGCGAGTGGTGTGAGAAACCGAGAGCTGAATGCCCTGACTCTCCATTAATGCGGCGTGGAGCAGACTCGATTTTCCGGCTCCAGACGGGGCGGAGACAATAAATAGGGTTCCTTGATCATTGTTACTCATAGTTTGTGGTTACTCATAGTTCAAAATTTTGTTGATATTCTATCTCAGGAGGCATCTACGTCGTTATACCTTACTTTTTCCAGAACTCGGGTGAGAAGAGGACCAGTATACTGAAGACTTCCAGTCGTCCCACCAGCATGGCAAAACTGAGAATTCCCTTCGCTGTAGTGCTGATATTGCCGTAGTGGGCCTCTACTCCCCCCAGCCCTGGGCCAAGGTTGTTCATGCAGGCGGCTAATGCGGAGAAGGCGGTGACCTGATCCAGTCCGGTTGCTATTAGCAGTATCAGCATGATGGTGAAGCTGGCGACATAGAGAGAAAAGAAGCCCCATACCGCAGAGATCACCTGCTCTGGCAGCGGTTTATTACCAATCTTTACCGAGATCTGTGCATTGGGGTGAATCAGGCGGGTAATCTCACGAATTCCCTGACGGAATAGCATCAAAAAGCGGATCACCTTCATGCCACCACCCGTCGATCCGGCACAGCCTCCGATAAAGCTGGTGAAGAGGAGAAGTAGTGGAAGGAAGGTGGGCCAATTGTAGTGTGTGGTGGTGGTAAAACCGGTGGTGGTTCCGATGGAGACGGCCTGAAACAGGCCGTGACGAATTGATTCACCAATACTATCGAAGGTCTCTGTCAGAATAAGAGTCAGTACGGTGATCAGGGCGACGGTACCCAGAATCCCGATATAGGTACGGAACTCTGAATCTTGTAGATAGGGGCGGACGGTAGTACGGCTCAGGGCAATGAAGTGAAGAGAGAAGTTGATTCCCGAGAGCAGCATAAAGAGGATCGCAATACTCTCAATCAGTGGACTGTTAAACCATCCCAGGCTGGCATCATGGGTTGAGAAACCGCCAATGGCCACAGTAGAGAAGCTGTGGGCCACGGCATCAAACGGGCTCATCCCCGCCAGCCAGTAGGCGAGGCCACAGGCAATCGTCAGCCCCAGATAGATGTACCAGAGTGCCTTGGCCGTCTCGGTGATACGGGGCGTCAGCTTGTTATCCTTGATCGGCCCTGGGGTCTCGGCGCGATAGAGCTGCATCCCTCCGATTCCCAGCATCGGCAGAATCGCAACGGCCAGGACGATGATACCCATTCCCCCAAACCACTGTAGTTGCTGTCGATAGTAGAGAATAGAGGCGGGCAGTTGATCGATGCCGGTGATCACCGTAGCACCGGTAGTAGTGAGGCCAGAGAGGGACTCAAAGAGGGCATCTACCAGGCTCATGTGGGGCGTGGTACCCAGTATAAAGGGGAGTGCACCAGAGATTCCCAGTACAGCCCAGAACAGCACGACTACGAGAAAACCGTCGCGGATGCGGAGCTCCTTCTTGATGCCGCGCACGGGCCTCCAGATAATGTAACCACTGATCAGGGTGATGGCGAAAGAGAGCAGGAAGGGGAGGGTGGCACCATCCTTGTAAAGTAGGGAGACCGCGACAGGAGGTGCCATGGAGAGGCTGAAGATCATCAGCAGTAGCCCAAGGATTCTCTGTATGACGTGCGGTTGCATAAAGGTTGTTTAAAAGAGGGAGAAGGATTTGCTGGACTGGAATAACTTCTCTACATCATGGATACGGCTCTTGTCGATCAGAAATAGAATAACATGGTCATCTGGCATGATCACCGTATCATGGTGGGCAATCAATACGTTATCTCCACGAACTACTGCACCAATAGAGGCCCCACGGGGCAGTTTGAGCTTCTCAATCGGGTGTCCTACTACCTTTGAATTTTCATGCGCAATGGCCTCAATGGCCTCAGCGGCACCACGGCGCAGGGAGTGGGCGACCACCACATCGCCCTGCCGTACCCGAGCCAGCAGTGAACTGATGGTCACCTGCTGCGGGGAGATGGCGATATCGATCACATCACTCTCTACCAGATTGGCATAGGCCGGGCGGTTAATCAGGGTCATCACCTTGTGGGCGCCCAGCCGTTTGGCCAGCATGGAGGAGAGGATGTTGGCCTCATCATCACTGGTAACCGCGATGAAGACATCAATATCCTCGATATTCTCTTCCAGTAGCAGATCCTTGTCGGCGGCATCACCGAGCAGCACAATGGTGCTCTCTAACTCCTCGGAGAGCTGCTGTGCTCTCGTTGTGTTGTGATCAATGATCTTTACCTCATGCTCGTTCTCAATGGCACGCGCCAGACTGTTGCCGATGTGGCCCCCACCGGCAATCATAATTCTTTTATAGGGACGATCGAGTCTTCTCAGCTCACTCATCACCTGTATGATATGTTCGCTCGCGGTGATGAAATGGACCTCATCATCGACCTCAATGATGGTCTCTTTCTTGGGCAGAATGGGGCGCCCTTTACGGAAGATGGCGACAAAGCGCATATCCACCTCGGGCATATGTTCACGCACGGTCTCCAGTTCATGCCCCACCAGTGGGCCACCATAGTAGGCGCGTACTGTGACCAGCTGTACCTTGCCATCGGCAAAGTCGAGTACCTGTAGAGAGCCGGGGCGCTCAATGAGTTTTACAATATAGTCGGTGACCACCTGCTCAGGGCTGATCAGCATATCGACCAGGGCACTATCATGCTGGAACAGCTCCGTCCGCTCCAGATACTCGGGTGCCCGTACCCGGGCTATCTTGTTGGGGGTATTGAAGAGGGTGGCGGCAATCTGACAGGCGACAATGTTGACCTCATCACTGTCAGTGACCGCAAGCAGCATATCGGCACTCTCTGCCCCTGCCTGGGCAAGTATCTTGGGGTGGGAGGCGTGACCCACGACGGTGCGGATATCGAGTCGATCCTGGAGCAGGTGGAGGGTGTCGGAGTCGAGATCCACCATGGTGATATCATTGGACTCCAGTGCTAGATTCTCTGCTACGGAGGCCCCCACCGAGCCGGAACCAAGGATAATAATATTCATTAGGTGAGTGGACTCAGAAGGGTAGATTCTTGGGGTCGATATTGAGCGCTTTCAGCTTGCGGTAGAGGTTGGTGCGCTCTACTCCTGCCCGCTCTGCGGTCTGGGTGACATTGCCACGGGTATCGATCAGGTGGTGCATCAGGTACTCATACTCAAAGTGTTCACGAGCGGCCTTCATCGGCAGGTTGAAGGTGCTCTCCATGCCATTTGGCTGGGCACCACTGGGAGGGGCTGGTTGGTGGATCTGCATCGATAGCATCGGGGCTACCTCCTCCTGGCTGATCTCCCCTTCGTTCCCCATAATTAGTAGCCGCTGTACCAGGTTTTTCAGCTCCAGCACATTTCCGGGCCAGCGGTATTGGCGCAGCAGGTTCATCGCCGCAATGGAGAAGGTACGGTAGGGGAGGTTGTGTTGTTGGTTAAAGTGGTCGACATAGAAGTTGAGCAGGTCGAGGATATCCTCAGGTCGTTCACGCAGGGGAGGAACCTGTAGGGGTACCCCGTTGAGATGGAAGTAGAGGTCTTCCCGGAAGTGGCCCGCGGCCACCTCATCGGCCAGATTCTTCTGGGTAGAGGCGATAATTCTGAACCGGGGCTGGATCGGTTCAGTACCGCCAAGGCGCAGAAAGCTGCCGGCCTCCAGTGCGCCCATCAACCGTGACTGAGTACTGGTGGCCATCTCGGCAATCTCCTCAAGAAAGAGTGTGCCCTGGTTGGCCTGCTCCAGTCGCCCATAATGGATCTGGCCATCGGCCTCACTGCCAAAGAGCTCGGTATTGGTGTTTTCCGAGGCGATTGAGCTGACCGACATTACAATAAAGGGGCCCTCCTGCTGTGGACTCTGCTGGTGGATGAAGCGGGCGAACAGTTTCTTGCCCGCACCGGACTCTCCATTGATCAGAATGGGCATCGTATGTTGAGCGATACGCGTTGCATTTTCTCGTGCCTGCTCCAGTTGCGGGCTTTTCCCCGTGGGCTGTATATGGAGGATTGGGCGCTCTTTCTGTAGGGAGAGGTTCTCCTGTCTGAGTCGTGAGGTTTTGAGGGCATTGTTGAGCGTGAGGAGCAGTTTTGCCAGCGAGAGAGGTTTCTCCAGGAAATCATAGGCCCCGAGGCGAGTGGCCTCTACGGCAGTCTCTACCGTGCCGTGGCCTGACATCATGATGATGGGGAGTGACTCTGCGTCCTCCTCACTGGCCCACTCCTTGAGCAGGGTAATGCCGTCAATGTCGGGCATCCAGATATCAAGCAGAATCAGGTCAGGTCGTCTTATCTGACGAGCCGTGCGTGCAGAGCTGCCATCCTCTGCGGTCTCTACCTCATACCCCTCATCCTCTAAAATTTCACGTACCGTGTTACGGATTTCAGGCTCGTCATCGACTATCAGAATATAGGGTTTCATAAAATTTGGCTCAGTTTTGGGCTCAAGCGAGCTCGGTGGTGCTTGTCGCCTCATTCGGGACATGGGTCGTTGTCACCGGCTGCTGGAGGGGGAGCGTGATCTCAAAACAGCTCCCCTGTTCCATGCTGAACAGGTCTGGGTCGAGCAGGTGAATCTGACCGTTATGCTCCTCAATGATTCGTTTCACAATAGCTAATCCTAATCCTGTCCCTTTCGGTTTGGTGGTGGCATAGGGTTCAAAGATCTGAGACCGTAGCGACTCATCAATACCGGAGCCATTATCGCAGATTTTGATCTGCAGGGTATTCCCACTGCACCAAGCGGTGAGGGTAACTCTGGCGGCCTCTTCATCCTGATGGGACTCCAATCCATTCTTGATTAGGTTATGGAGTATCTGGCGCAGACGATCGCTGTCTGCCTCAATCATGGATAGTGGGTGTTGGATCTGCAGATCAATAGGTTGTGGCTGCCGTGCATGATAGAGGTCGGCCACCTCCTGGAGTAGTCGGGCCGGGTTGAAGGTGGAGAATTTAATCTTGGGCGAGCGGGCGAAGTCGGAGAAAGCCTGTACCATCCGCTTCAGGGTATCGACCTGCTGGATGATCGTATGGGTGGCACGGTTGAGCACCGCCCCCTCCTCCTGATCCATTTTTGAGAGATAACGGTGGCGCAGGCGGTCGGCAGAGAGCTGAATGGGGGTCAGAGGGTTCTTGATCTCATGCGCAAGGCGACGGGCGATCTCGCTCCAGGCCGCATTTTTCTGTGCGGCAACCAGTTCGGTTACATCATCAAAGACGATCACGTACCCCTCCAGATTGCCACTCTCTTCCAGACAGGTGCCGCGACAGTAGAGATGGCGCACCCCCTGAGAGGTGTGAATGGTGACGGACTCCCCCCACTCGCACTGTTGATTGCTGATTTGGTTTCGTAACAGCTCGGTAAGTGGGGCAACCAGTGGGTGATTTTGTGCAATGACCCCGATGGGGATACCGGGGGCAGGGGTGATTTTGCTGTCGAGAATATTGCACGCCGCTGCATTGACGCGCTCTAGGCGACGTTTGGCATTGAGTACCATCACCCCGGAAGAGAGGTGGGAGAGAATCCCCTCCAGTCGGGTATTCTGATGCTCGATCAGCTCCTGGCTCTGCTGCAGGTTTTTATGGGTGTGGTCGAGGTTGAGCATCATGTCATTGAACGACTGAACCAGAAATCCGAGATCATCCTTGGCGCTGTTGGCAATGGGTTGGTTATAGATTCCTGCAGCAACTGATTTGGTCCCTTTAGCCAACTCATGGATGGGGGCGATCAGTCGACGGGTGGAGTAGAAGGCGAACCAGAGCGCACTGAGCAGGGAGAGCAAGAGCAGTAGAATAAAGGCGATATTATGGACGGTATTGCGCTGATCATCCAGATAGCGTCGTTTTTTATTGTCCATGACTGCATCGTTGATCTTCTGCTGACCCAGCTCCAGCTGTTTTGGTATGGTGTAGGAGGAGGCAAGAATACGACTCTCACCTAAATCAGAACGGTAGTTGTGCAGTGGAATCACCACATGAAGGATCTGCTCCAGCTCCTCATGTACCTGAATTTTATGGTAGTCAAGCCCCTGCTGGATCTGACTGACAATCAGGCTGTCGAGTGGTTTGGGGATCAGCTCCGGTTCAGAGATCAGGCTGCTGAAACCGATCTGGTTGCCTGCTATATCATAGAGGGCCAGCTCCATCGCCTTACTCTCATCACGGGCCTCCTCTAGGAGTAGATCAACCATGCTCCGGGGGGCGCTGGAGAGGGTATTGCCCAGTTGGTAGAGGTTTTCGATAATCCGCTTCTTCTTCTCATTGAGTGCAGTTTTATAGAGCTCACGAGAGCCGTCCAGTAGATGAATAATCTCATCTTCTCCCTGATCCTTCTGCTGGAGGATTTGGGAGGTGAAGAGAGAGATGACCAGGATCGGAATCAGCGCGAGAGAGACAAAGATACCGACAAAACGGAGGTGGAGGCGGGCTCCGGACTCCCCGGCAATAAATTTCTGTAGCAGTTGATAGAGGCTGAGTGAGATGGTGGAGAAGAGCAGGGTAAGCCCTATCGCACTGCTGATGACAATGAAGGGGAACAGGGCTCCGACGGTATCGGGGTCGTGGATGGCAATAGCCAGCAGGGTGAAGGCGGTCAGGGTGGCAAGCGTACCGGCTGTGGTGATGGTCAGCGTTAGGGTATGACCAATCCAGTTGGAAGGGGGGATCATTGCTGGATCGGCAGGGTGTGCCAGCCACTATCCAGCTTCCACTCAGGCCAGAGATAGGGGGTGTAGAGATAGGGGCGCAACAGACCGGGTAGTGATGAGCTATCAACCAGGGAGCGTAGCTTGAACTGGTAGCTCTTTATACTGGAGAGAGTGGACCGTTCCACCGAAAGGGCATCATGAGGCTGTTCCATCCGCTCCAGTGCCTCGCGGAGGGTGGCGTAGGTGCCGTGGGTGTTGTTGTTGAGACTGATCAGGTAGAAGCGGTTGGTGAACTCCCTGTAGCTGAGTACAAAGCGGTGCTCTGAATGGTGAATGTCGATATTTTTATCCCAGAGGGCGGTAATCTCCTCCACCGCATATTCGGCAAGAAAGACAATAGGAATACCATTTTTAAGTGCATCCACCACACTCTCTTCCAGCGTATAGGAAAATTGCGCATGGAGCTGGTAGTGTTGTTCGCCCTCCATAATCCGGGATTCAGTGAGCGTGATCCCCGCCCATCCCATGCTGGATAGGAGAGAGAGGGAGAGGAGTAGTAGGGTGCGATAGGAGGATGCCATACGGCTATGGTGCCCCCGGTTTCCGTAGACAAGCGTAGTAGAAACCATCCATGCCGCACTCTCCGGGGAGTAGCTGATGCCCTGCTCCGGTAGCGTGTCCACAGTCGAGCTGAATCGGCTCCACTACGGCCTCCGGGTGCTGCTGTAGAAAGGTATGGATCTGCTGCTCATTCTCCTCCGGGAAAATAGAGCAGGTCGCATAGAGTAGCCGCCCTCCCTGTCGCAGCAGGCCCCAGCAGTTTTCAAGTATGGCAGACTGCTGTTGAACCAGTGACGGGATATCCTCACTACGCCGTAGCTGTTTGATGTCTGGATTGCGCCGGATGACACCACTGGCACTACAGGGGGCATCGAGCAGAATTCGGTCAAACGGGGTGCCATCCCACCACTCGGTGGTCGCTGCATCTCCCTG
>JABHIC010000050.1 GCA_018671205.1 Gammaproteobacteria bacterium | reverse complement strand
CCTCCAGCACCACCGCCTCCTCATTCAGCCACCCTTTTTGCGCCGCCGCTTTCAACATACTGTACTCCCCGCTAACATGGTAGACAAAAGTGGGGGCCCCAAACTGATCCTTAACCCGGCGCACAATATCGAGATAGGGCATTCCCGGTTTGACCATCACCATATCGGCTCCCTCCTCCAGATCAAGCGCCACCTCACGCAGTGCCTCATCACTGTTAGCGGGATCCATCTGATAAGTCGATTTATCCCCCGCCCCCAAATTAGCCGCAGAACCCACTGCATCCCGGAACGGGCCATAGAAGCTAGAGGCATATTTCGCGGAGTAGGCCATGATGCGAGTGTGGATGTGCTCTGCACCCTCCAGTGCAAAACGGATCTCACCAATACGCCCATCCATCATATCCGAGGGGGCCACAATATCAGCCCCGGCATCCGCATGGGAGAGAGCCTGCCGGATCAGTGCCTCCACCGTCTCATCATTGAGGACATATCCCTCATCATTGATAATCCCATCCTGTCCATGAGTGGTAAAGGGGTCGAGGGCGACATCGGTCATTACCCCTAGCTGAGGAAACCTCTTTTTCAGCGCCCGCACGGCTCGCTGCGCCAACCCCTCCGGGTTCCACGCCTCCTCGGCCTCTAGTGATTTTCTCTTCTTGGGCACCACCGGAAACAGGGCAATGGTTGGGATGCCAAGATCAACCACTATTTTTGCCTCTTTCAGAAGCTGGTCGATGGTGACCCGCTCTACCCCCGGCATTGACTTCACCTTCTGGCGACGATCCTTTCCCTCAATCACAAACAGGGGATAGATCAAGTCATCCGCCGTGAGTACATTTTCCCGCATCAGGCGACGAGAAAAATCATCACGGCGCATTCTGCGCATTCGTACCTGTGGAAATTGGCCTCGGCCGGTATCTAGTCTGGACACATCAACTCCTCGCGGTGGTATGAGCTGGATCCTGCTTATGATCCAGGGTGAAGAAAAATCTGCATGAAGTGGATCATAGCGCAGGGGGGAGGGATAGGAAACCTCTGATCAAGTCATGTACGATTGCCTCACACCTATAGCGCCCAATATCTTCGTTGAAAATCTCGCCAATAGCAGGCTATCGGCTGCGATCTCCGCCTTGATCTTGAACGCTATAAGCGCGATTCAATTCGCACAGACTTAATCAGAGGTTCCCTAGAGAAAGCGTGCAATCAATCCAAATCGGTATAAACCCTGCTCTGGAGTCAAATCAAGTCCCGCTTTGACCTGATAACCACCACCCGGCACCTCAACCATCCGCTCTCCTTTCAGGCTCTCAATCTGATCCAGGATGATCTCCCGGTTTCCGCCTGGCAGCACAAGCTCCAGTCGATCCCCCACCCCAAACTTGTTTTTAGCCAGTAGGGTTGCCACTTTTTGCTCAGGATCGTAGTCGGTAATCTCCGCTACATAGAGCTGCCGATGGCCCTCTGAGTTGCCCTGAATGTAATTTTGATAGGCCTCGCTATGGTGACGCTTGAAGAAGCCATCGGTATACCCCCGGCTGGCAAGGTTCTCTAGTTCAGCCAGTAACGAGGAGTCAAAATCACGTCCGTTTACCGCATCATCAATCGCTCGGCGATAGACCTGACTTACCCGGCTAACGTAGTAGATCGATTTGGTTCGCCCCTCGATCTTCAGTGAATCAATACCGATCTCGACCAGCCGCTGGATATGTTCAACCGCACGCAGGTCTCGTGAATTCATGATGTAGGTACCATGTTCATCCTCCTCCAGCGGCATCACCTCACCGGGACGACCCATCTCCTCAATCAGGATCCGTTGCACACGCTCTGACTCTACAGCCGTGGAAGGCTGCGCCACTCGGATGTCACCATTGTCATCCTCCTCACTCGCCACCTCGTTGTACTCCCAACGACAGGCGTTGGTGCAGCTCCCCTGATTGGCATCGCGATGGTTGATGTAACCGGAGAGCAGGCAGCGACCAGAGTAGGCCATGCAGAGTGCACCGTGGACAAAGACCTCCAGCTCCATCTCTGGACACTGCTGACGAATCTCTTCGACCTCTTCCAGTGACAGTT
>JABHIC010000352.1 GCA_018671205.1 Gammaproteobacteria bacterium | reverse complement strand
TCTACGGCCAGATTGACACCTGATTTCAGATTTTTCAGATCCCCCTTGAAGCTCGTATTGATTTGGTGGCCAAATTCACCTCCAGCGACGTTATTCAGAACCTCAATTGCCTCATGAATGAGCTGCTGATAGGTTTTGAACAGCGTATTGATGGCAGAACCTATAGCACCGATCTCATCCCGGTTAACCACGCTGATGCGGGCCGAGATATCCCCGCTCTGTTCCGTATGGTGGATCACATCCAGGGTATGAGTAATGCTGTTTGAGAGTTGCCTCCAGACATAAAGTGCCAGCCATATTGTAAGCAACAGCATGAATAGCAAACCATTTTTATAAAAGCTGTATGTCCGCGCAATGCTCTCCTGGTTTGACTTGGCGGTACGCCGCAGTTCAGTACGGATGCTGTTTGCTAGCGAACCAATCTGCTCAATACGTGCCGTTGAGTGTTCAAACCAGGCTGTGGCATCTACCCCGGACAACAGAGATAGTTGATTGAGTGCCTTCAGTGCAGGCTCGTCATTCACTTTGACTATCTGGTCAATTTCAACAATGCGCCGACTGGTTACCGAGTTGTCGGGTATAAGGCGTATGTTTTGGTGGTACGCATTGATGTTTTGCTCAACAATATCAAGCAGCTTGAGCTCACCCTCTGAAATCCCGCTCAGGGTTCTGTATCGTCCAAGCAGAGCCATGATTTGCCCATAATTTTGTTCAAACCTGAAACGGAGCGCTGTATCGCCCCGAACCACATAATTCTTGAAGCTGTGGATCATCCCTCCAAAACCAAGCGCCCCTCTCAACCTCTCCAGCATCTCCTCTTTTTCCATCCTTGAAAAGAACAGCTCCCGATATGGGTGCAACCTATTTCGCTCCATCGGAATAATCTTCTCTCTGTAGCGGTCAACGTAATCCGGGGAGGCATGGTGAAAGAACTCTTCTAACTTAATATGCTGATCATGGACATAGTGATTAATCTCAATATTTGCATTGGTTGATAGTTTTCCTGAAGAGAAGAAGTTGTTTAGTCTTCCACGTTCCTGACCGGCTCGCTCTTTAATGCTTAACAGGGAGTAGAGCGCACGACTCTGTTTAGCCAAACTCGGCTGGCCTACAGTGCTGACACCTTCCTGAATCAGGTAGAGAAGCTTTGCATTGACCAGAGAGAAGAACTCAAATGAGTCATGTAGCGCCCGCTCACCGCTCTCCTTTTGACCAATCAATTTACGAATATCAGGTAGTTTCCGGAGTAGCCACCTCAGCTCAACAACCTCTTCATCATCAAAAATCATGCTGCTGTTTTTATCGCGCTCCAACTCCTGAAACAGTACCATGAGTTGCTGGCTGGTCTGTTTACGTTGAGACTGAAGCTGCTGTTGTTGCTGGCGAGAACCAATAAATCCTGCACTAAGCCCTCGTTCAAGGGCCAAATTATGGATTGTACGGTCCAGCTCTTCAATCAGCTGAAAGGCGACCGTATTCAGTTCGGCCTGTGCCAGACGATCCCTCTCGGAGAAGAGGTATTCTGTAGTCACATAGACCAGAAAAACCAAAGGGATAAAGAGCACAAACCCCAGCTTGAAGCGTATCGAAAAATCATTGAATCGTTGTAATAATTTTCTCATATTATTGGTTTATACTCGTAACCTGGCACTCCCTCAAGAACCATCTTGCCCATTGAGCAACCTCTTAATTGTAGCACTCTGCCCATCTTTATCTTCAGCCCTACTACAAAATATTCCTCAAACTTCTCATGTTAAAGTATCGGGTTTTTAATCTTTACCAAGCCCATACAAGGATATGGGAATCCACTGGCTCGACTCTGCATGGCTGACAACAAAATACTGATTCGTGGGGCACGTACCCATAACCTGAAAAACATTGATCTTGATCTCCCGCGCGAGAAGCTGATTGTACTGACCGGACTCTCAGGTTCGGGGAAGTCATCGCTCGCCTTTGACACCATCTATGCCGAGGGGCAGCGTCGTTACGTTGAGTCTCTCTCGGCCTACGCAAGACAGTTTCTGTCGATGATGGAGAAGCCGGATGTAGACCATATTGAGGGGCTCTCCCCAGCGATCTCAATCGAACAGAAATCCACCTCACACAACCCCCGCTCCACGGTCGGTACGGTGACCGAGATCCATGATTATCTGCGTCTTCTTTATGCCCGTGTCGGCACTCCCCACTGCCCAGAACACGATACCGTACTGGAGGCCCAGCCAATCAGTCAGATGGTCGATCAGATCCTTTCCCTGCCGGAGGGGAGCAAGATTCTACTGCTCGCCCCACTGGTACGGGGGCGCAAGGGGGAGCACAAGCAACTGCTGGAGGAGCAGCGGGCCAACGGTTACCTCAGGGTACGCATTGACGGGGGGCTCTATGAGCTGGACCAACTACCGAAGATGGATGGGCGGAGAAAACATACCATTGAGGTGGTGGTGGATCGGCTGAAAGTACGCCCTGATATCCGCCAGCGGCTAGCCGAGTCACTGGAGACGGCAACGCTTCTCTCGGATGGACTGGCCTCGATCTCATCTATGGATCAACCCGAACAGACACTACTCTCCTTCTCTGCCCGTTTTAGCTGCCCGGAGTGTGGCTATAATCTGGACGAGCTGGAGCCCCGCCTCTTCTCCTTCAATAATCCCGCTGGTGCCTGCCCCAGTTGTGAGGGGCTGGGTATCCAGCAGTACCTTGACCCCAAACAGCTGATCAGCGATCCGAGCCGCTCTCTGGCCGATGGAGCCATCCGTAGCTGGGATCGGCGTAATGGTTGGTATTTCCAGACCCTGCAGTCACTGGCCAACCACTATCAGTTTGATCTGGAGAGCCCCTTTGAGCAGCTCCCCGATCCGATTCAGCAGGTGATCCTCTATGGTTCTGGCAGTGAGATGATTCAGTTCAGCTTCCAGAACAGTCGGGGGGGCAGCACGCTGAAAGAGCACCCGTTTGAGGGGGTGATCCCCAATATGGAGCGGCGCTATCGGGAGACCGACTCCAACCGGATGCGTGAGGAGCTCTCAAAATTTTTGAACAGTCGCCCCTGTCCGGCCTGCAAAGGTAGCCGCCTACGACAGGAGGCACGTCATGTATTCATCACCGAACGACCGCTGCATGAGATTAGCCACCTCTCCATTGGGGAGGCCAGCCAATTTTTTCAGACCCTCTCACTGCCCGGATGGCGGGGCGAGGTGGCCACCAAGATCATCCGGGAGATCTCGCTACGGCTCGGTTTTCTGGTCAATGTTGGGCTGAACTACCTCTCTCTGGAGCGCAGTGCCGATACCCTCTCCGGGGGAGAGGCACAGCGCATCCGCCTCGCCAGCCAGATTGGTGCCGGGCTGGTGGGGGTAATGTATGTCCTTGATGAGCCCTCCATCGGGCTTCATCAACGTGATAACCAGCGCCTGCTGGAGACGCTGGTCCAGCTTCGAGACCTCGGTAACACCGTGATTATGGTTGAACATGACGAGGAGGCCATTCAGTCCGCCGACTATGTGGTGGATATCGGCCCCGGTGCGGGCACCCACGGGGGACATATTGTGGCCCAGGGCACTCCCGCAGAGGTCATGAAGAACCGCAACTCCCTGACCGCTCAATACCTCTCGGGAAAACGAACCATTACCGTCCCTGCCGAGCGCACCCCGCCCAATCTGGAGCAGCAGCTATTGATTGAGGGGGCCAGCGGGAATAATCTGAAGCTGATTGATGTCGCCTTCCCGGCAGGGTTGATGAGCTGTATCACCGGGGTCTCTGGCTCTGGAAAATCGACCCTGATCAACGACACCCTCTACCGTGCTGCGGCACAGCATCTCAACCGTGCCAGGGAAAACCCGGCGCCACACCACTCCATTGAGGGGCTGGAGCTGTTTGATAAGGTGGTCAATATTGATCAGAGTCCGATTGGGCGTACCCCCCGCTCCAACCCCGCCACCTATACCGGCCTCTTTACCCCGATTCGTGAGCTCTTTTCCGGTACAGAGGAGTCCCGTGCCCGTGGCTACACACCGGGGAGATTCTCCTTCAATGTCAAAGGGGGGCGTTGTGAGGCGTGTCAGGGGGACGGGGTGATTCGGGTCGAAATGCACTTTCTCGCCGATATCTATGTCTCCTGTGATGTCTGCAAGGGAAAGCGTTACAACCGGGAGACGCTGGATGTGCGCTATAAGGGCAAAGGAATCCACGATATATTGGAGATGACTGTGGAGGAGGGGCGCACCTTCTTTGATCCGGTGCCGACCATTGCCAAAAAATTACAGACCTTGATGGATGTCGGTCTCAGCTATATCCGTCTGGGGCAAAACGCCACCACCCTCTCCGGTGGCGAGGCACAACGGGTCAAGCTCTCCCGTGAACTATCCAAGCGGGATACCGGCAAAACCCTCTATATTCTGGATGAGCCCACCACCGGCCTCCACTTCCATGATATTGAGCAGCTACTACAGGTTCTCCATCGGCTGCGTGACCACGGCAATACCATTGTGGTGATTGAGCATAATCTGGATGTCATCAAGACCGCCGACTGGGTCATTGATCTCGGCCCAGAGGGCGGTGCGGGAGGTGGAGAGGTGATCGCCAGCGGAACCCCGGAAGAGGTGGCCCGCAACCCCCGCTCCTTCACCGGCCACTATCTGCAACAACATCTGCCGAGTCTGGGCAAACCGCACAACGCTCTTGAGCTGGAGTAAAGATGAGCCACTCAACCATCTGGCATCACGCCACGGTCACTCGTGACCGAAGGAGCCGACAAAATAACCACCGCTCCGTTGTGCTCTGGTTTTCCGGTCTGTCGGGAGCAGGAAAGTCAACCCTGGCGCATGCGGTAGAGGAGCAGCTCCACCTTCAGGGGTGTAAAACTTTTGTGATGGATGGCGACAATGTACGTCATGGTCTTAGTGGGGACCTGGGTTTCAGTGATGCCGACCGGAAAGAGAACCTGCGCAGGGTCGGAGAGGTGAGCAAGCTCTTCATCGAGGCCGGGGTGATTATTCTTGCCGCTTTTATCTCGCCATTCCGGGAGGATCGGGAAAAAGTGAGAGGATTGGTACCGCATGGAGATTTTTTAGAGATCTACGTCAACTGCCCACTTGAGGTTTGTGAATCCAGAGACCTGAAAGGGCTCTATAAACGGGCACGGGCGGGTGAGATCACCGCCTTCACCGGTATCAGCTCCCCCTATGAACCCCCGGAGAAAGCGGAACTCTCTGTGGATACAGAGCGGTTAACCCTGGAAGAGTCGGTAGCGTTGGTACTACAGATGCTGGTAGAGAGAGATATTTTAGGATAATGTCTATTGCGAAAAAGAGGTTTTTTTCAGGTAGATACGTAGCAGTGAAAGGGCCGCCGGGGTCACACCGGGAATCCGGCCGGCCTGCCCCAGGGTGACGGGCTGCTGTCGCTGCAGCTTCTCCCGTACCTCGCTGGAGAGCCCGCTCACCTCATGGTAGTCGAGCCCCTCCGGTAACCTCACCGCCTCATGCTGTCGATTCTTCTCAATCTCCTGCTGTTGACGCTCAATATACCCGGCATATTTCGCCTGAATTTCCACCTGCTCGACAACCTCTGCGGCCAGCTCCGGGGGGGCCTCCCCGGATAACTGAAGCAGATCCCGGTAGTGCAATTGAGGGCGCGCCAGTAGATCCATCAGGCTATGCTCTCTGCGCATCGGTTTCCCCAAAACCCGCACCATAACCTCTTCGCTCAGGCTCCGGGGATGTACCCAACACGCTCTGAGACGCTGCTGCTCGCTAACAATGGCGTCCCGTTTGCGCTGGAAGAGCTGCCAACGATGGTCATCCACCAGCCCCAGTGCCCGCCCCTGTTCCGTCAGGCGCAGATCGGCATTATCCTCTCGCAGCAGTAGCCGGTACTCCGCACGACTGGTAAACATACGATAGGGCTCCTTGGTGCCGCGGGTAATCAGGTCATCAATCATCACCCCAATATAGCTCTCCTCACGCCGTGGAAACCACGCCGCCTGCTGCGCTACCCTGCGCGCAGCATTGCAGCCCGCAACCAACCCCTGTGCCGCCGCCTCTTCATAACCGGTTGTGCCGTTAATCTGCCCGGCAAAGAAGAGCCCCTGCAGGGCATGGGTCTCCAGTGAGGGGGACAGATCACGCGGGTCAAAGAAATCATATTCGATGGCATATCCGGGACGGGTGATATGTGCCTGCTCAAACCCCTTGATAGATCGGACCAGATCAAGCTGCAGATCAAAGGGCAGACTGGTAGATATTCCGTTGGGGTAGATCTCGTGGGTATTCAGCCCCTCCGGTTCAATAAAGATCTGATGTGAGTCACGCTCCGAAAAACGGACCACTTTATCCTCCACCGAGGGGCAGTAGCGTGGCCCCACCCCCTCAATGACCCCGCTATACATCGGCGAGCGATCCAGCCCCTGACGGATAATATCGTGGGTCTGCCGGTTGGTGTGGGTAATCCAGCAGGAGAGCTGCCGGGGATGCTCCTGACGATCGCCCAGATAGGAGAAGAGCGGGGCGGGATCATCTCCCGGCTGCTCCGCAACGGCGCTGTAGTCGATGGAGCGCCCATCAATACGGGGCGGTGTTCCGGTCTTCAGTCGCGCCACCCGAAAGGGCAGTTCACGCAGTCGATCTGCCAGTTTACGGGAAGGTGGATCGCCCATCCGTCCCCCAGAGGATTGAGACAGCCCCACATGGATAACCCCATTAAGAAAGGTGCCAACGGTCAATACCACGGCTTCTGCACGGATCTTGATCCCCGACTGGGTCACCACACCCACTACCCGCTCTCCCTCCACCAGCAGGTCATCGGCGGCCTGCTGAAACAGGAGCAAATTTGGCTGGTTCTCCAGTTGATTACGCACCGCCTGTTTATAGAGCTGGCGATCCGCCTGGGCGCGGGTTGCCTGTACCGCAGCACCTTTACTGCGGTTGAGCACGCGAAACTGTATTCCGGAACGATCGGCCGCATGGGCCATAAAACCACCCAGCGCATCCACCTCCCTGACCAGGTGCCCCTTACCGATTCCACCAATCGCGGGGTTACAGCTCATCTGCCCCAGCGTCTCGATATTGTGGCTCAACAGCAGAGTACGGGCTCCCATCCGTGCGGAGGCAAGGGCGGCCTCGGTACCGGCATGGCCACCACCAATGACAATGACATCAAAGGATTCTGGATAGAGCATAGCGGGAAATTATACGCCATCCCCATAGTGGAGTTGATACCAGAGCATACCGCCCCACTCATGAAGGGTACTGACATTTCTACTCAAGGCAGCCGCACTCGGTCGCCACAACCCAAACCCATGATCGAGTGCACTGGGGGTGGTAAAGGCGGTGGGTGCGGGGATCACTCTGATCCCCTCCTTCCCGGAGGCGTCTCGAAAAACCCGCAGCGAACGAACCATATGTTTGGCACTGGTGACCAACAGAAGCGTGGTCACCCCCCTCTTTTTCAGAATTGGAGGGACAAATTGGGCATGCTCCCAGGTATTGACGCTCTGATTTTCCTGCCAGACACCACTAATCCCAAAATCACTCCAGAGGCTATCGGCCATCAACTGGGACTCTGGTATCTCCTCATTGAGTGGTGTGCCACCGGCAACCAGCAGTGGAAAGCCACTCTGCTTATGAAGATAGGCCGCATAACGCAGGCGCACCAGCGTAGACCAGCCCGCCACGTCACCACCAAACTCCGGGGCCGCCGTATAACGTCCGCCCCCCAGTACCACAATGGCAACCTGCTCATCCTCACTGATCTCTGGAATCTGCTTCAGCGGTGGAATCACCTCAATCTGCCGGGTCAACTCCAGTACCATCCAGGGGGTACTGAACAGATAGAGAAGTATCCCCGCTGTCAGAATAAGAAAACCTGAGAAGTTGCGCAGCCAACCCCTCACCAGTAACGCCAGCAGCAGCATCAACAAGATACCACCGGGAGGCATCAGCCAGGACTCAATCAACCGTATCGTCTCAACCATCTTGATTTACCATTCAACAAAAATATTCTATAATAGGGTTCTATTTTTCTATTGAGAACAGAATCCCTCATGTCCCCTACAACCCATAAAATCACTCTTAGTGCCGCCCTGCTACTCAGCCTCTCTGCTCCAGTGAGCAGCAGCTGGGCGATCGAGACCCACACCCTGGAACCTTTAGTGGTCATCGCCTCTCCAGAACCAGAGGACGAGATGGACCCGCTGGAGGGGTATAACCGCACCATGTTCTCTATTAATGAGAGCCTCGATAATAACCTCATGAAGCCCGTCGCTGAGGGGTACCGCGCTATTATGCCTGATCCACTGGAACATGGAGTCAGCAACTTCTTCAGTAATCTGCGGGAGCCATTCAATATCCTCAATAATCTGTTGCAGTTCAAGTTTGAGGAGGCCGTTTCGGATACGGTTCGTTTTGGCATCAACACAACCATCGGTATTGGTGGCCTGTTTGATGTTGCCTCTGAGGCGGGCATTCCCAAGAGTAATGAGGATTTTGGTCAGACCCTTGCGGTCTGGGGGGTGGACAATGGCCCCTATTTTGTCCTCCCGCTATTTGGCCCCAGCACGGTTCGTGACTCTATCGGTCTCGGCTCAGAGTACTGGATGGGGAATACGGTTGAGGTCGGCAGTACCCAGCTATTCAACCTGACCGGAGAGGTTACCCCGGCCAGTGCAGAAAATGCAGCCGTGGCCACCGGACTGGTGAGTAAACGTGCGGATCTTCTGGAGCAGAAGGATATGCTGGATGCCGCCAGCTTTGATAGCTATAGCTTTATGCGCGATGCCTATCTACAGCGACGTGAGAGCCTGATCTTTGATGGAGATGTTCCTCTGCCAGAGCTTCCGGATGACCTGTAAAACAGGTCAATGAATGGAGCCTGACCATTGGCACCAACGCTGGCAAGAGGGGCGAATTGGCTTCCACCAAGCGCAACCTAACCGTTGGCTACAGCAGTTTTATCCGGATCTTTTACTGAAGCAGGGAGAGCCCCTGCTGCTCCCCCTCTGTGGGAAAACGGTTGATCTGACCTGGCTTGCTGAACAGGGCCATCCGGTGGTTGGGGTAGAGCTGAGCGCAATTGCCATCGCTGATTTTTTCCATGAACAGCAGCTCAGCGCAAAGCGCTCACAACAGCCCCCCTTCATCCGTTGGGAAAGCAACCTGATCACCCTTCTGGAGGGTGATTTCTTCCACCTCACCCGTGATGACCTTCCACCGACCCCCGTGGTGTTTGATCGTGCCGCACTGGTGGCCCTTCCTGCCGAGATGCGCCAGCGCTATGTCACCCACCTCACCACCCTCCTCCCTGCAGGAAGCCGAATCCTGCTGGTTACTACGGACTATCCCCAAGAGCAGAAAATTCCGCCCCCTTTTGCGCTCAGTGACGAGGAGGTTCATACCCTCTATGGTGACCATTTTGATATTCAACGACTGCATACAGAGACGTTGACGATGGGACAGGATCCACTCTCGAAACGGGGGGTCACCTCACTGGTCGAACGGATATATAAAATCACCAGACGATAATTTCCCCCTTTAGCTCGCTCCCCTCATCAATAACAGATCAAAAACAACTTTAGAAAATTGCGCAGCCTTCTCTGGATTAGATAACAGCTGCATCATCTGATTATTGTGCGCCTCGCTACTATCCATTACTGCATCATCAATGGCTTTACCAAAATCACCCAACATTGCCTGCTCTGGGGTATTGTTGGCAATCTGTTTCATAACCAAGCTGTTCTCACTTAATTTGTCGCGAATCGTGTAGGCGTAGTTGACCAAATCTTTATCTGTCAGCTCATCGGTAATAAATAACTCATTCAAGCGGCTGATAATCTGCGAGAGAAACTCCTCTTTTTTGTCTTTCGCCTTGGCACTGCCCAACCCTTCACCGGGGGTCAGGTACTCTCCGGCCTCTTCTTTCAGATTAATATCCTGCTGACGGATCTTGGAGAGGCGGT
>JABHIC010000351.1 GCA_018671205.1 Gammaproteobacteria bacterium | reverse complement strand
TGCATTACCTTGGCGAGCGCATTCATGGTGTTTTCAACACTATCAGCGGAGCCATTCACGCCCTGTTTCAGCGTCGCCAGGTCACCGATATACTCCCCCTCCATCCGGTGTTCAAAGTCCCCCCGCGCAACGGCGCTTACCGTTGTGTTGGCATGGTTGATGGCCACCTGAAGCAGCTCTAACAGGTTGTTGATTCGTAGCACCATATCGCCAATTTCATCACTGCTATTGACATCTTCGCAACGAAGAGTGAAGTCACCGCTCTGCTCAACCGATTCAAACAGCTTTGAGATCATCACAACGGGAACCGAGATGGAACGGGCGACCACCCAACCCACAATAATAATGGCGATAAGGCCAACGCCTCCCACCAGGAACATCATGTTGCGCAGTGTGTTTACTGCCGAGAATGCCTCCGTCTTACTGATCTCGGCAAGCAGTCCCCAGGTGACCTCACCAACCTGAATGGGGGTATAGGCAGAAAGTACCTGATTACCGTTATAGTCGCTGATGATCTTCAGGTCTCTCTCTCCGGCCAATGCCGCTCGCGCTGCTGCCGTATCCACTTTGCCAAGATCAGGGTTGCGGAAAGAGGAGGCAACGGTATGGTTCTCCGGGTCAAGAAAGGAGTCGGAGCGCATTAACAGGTCGGGGCCGATTAGATAACTCTCGCCGCTCTCCCCCATCCCCTCTCTCTGGGACATGATCGCATTGATGTCGTCGAGGGAGAGCTGTAGTGCCACCACCAGCTCCACCTGTCCATCCTGGATAATGGGGTTGGCGATAAAGGCGGCTGGCTCACCATTAGAGGGGGCGTAAGGTGAAAAATCGGCAATACCATACTGTTGGGTATTGAGTACCTGCTGCATCAACAGACCCAGGTTTGAGTCACTATAGGGGCCGCTGACCATATTGGTCTGATAGTCCGCCTCTCTGGTTGCCGTATAGAAAACATAACCATCAGGATTCATCAAAAAGATGTCATAGAAGCCGTACTCGGTAATATATTTATTGTAATAGTCTGTCTCCTCTCCCTTGATTTTTGGAACAAAAGCCTCGGCCACATCAATCTCACTCATTATTGCCCACTCTGTACCCAACGCATGGAGTGGTGTGTATGCAGAGAGCACAGGCGTGCCGAGATAACTCATAATGACCCCGCTATCGGTTTTTCCCTGCAGTGCGGCCTCCGCTGCAGTGGTCTCAACCTTCCCGTTTGAGGGGGTGCGGAAGGAGGCGATAACAGAGTGGTGCTCTGGATCAAGGTAAGAGTCGGAACGCATCAGCTGATCATTACCAATCAGATAGGTCTCTCCGGTCTCACCCATTCCGGCCCGTTCACTCATGATTGTAGTGATACGATCCAGCGGTAGCTGTAAGATCAGAACACCAATCGTTTTACCCTTACGGGCAATGGGGCTGGCGATAAAACCTGCCGGAGCATTGTAGGATGGGAGGTATGAGCTGTAATCCTCAAATACATAGTCGTTACTATTTTCTAGCGTAACGGCTCTCTTGAATGCCCTGCCGATTCCTGTATCCGCATAGGCACCATCTTTTAGTGAGGTCGCATAATCCAGCTCCTTAAAGACGGAATAGACCACCTTGCCCGACTCGGCCTCCACAAAAAAGAGGTCGTAGTAACCAAATTCGGCGGTAAAATCACGCAGTGAGGGGTGGATTGATTGAGGTAATTTTGCATAGGATGAGATGTCGTCTGCAGGAATATCCATTTTTTGCTTCTCACCCAAGGGGTGAGGATTCTTTGAGATATAGCTGTACTGCAGCATGGTTGAACCCATATCAAGGCGCTTAACCAGCGCCTCAATATCCACATTATTGCCGCCGGTTTGGTTACCAAACTCAACCTTAAACTCTTTTTTGTAGTAATCGGTTAATGCCGCCAGCTCAATTTCAACATCACCACCCAACATGGCATCTTCCTCAAATTCAGAGAAGGACTCCCTGAGTTGAGACATGGTCTCGACCATTGAGAAATCATTGGAGAGGGTGATGATCTGTGACTTAACGGTATTGAGATAGTTCTCAATAGAGGCTTTTTTCCCATCTCGAACCGCGGTGAGTTTATTAAAGGCCTCTTGCCGGAGTGTACCGACAGTCTCCGCCAGTACATTCATATCACCCTGACGTTCGGAAAAAAACCGATCTATCTGGTCGTGTTTGATTGCACGCACCGTCTCCAGCTGATTGAACGACTGCTTCTCTAGTGCAGAGGAGGCCTGATTAAGCGTAAGCAGACCCATGATCGAGAAGGGTATAACCCCCACAGCAAGAAAAGCAGTCAGTAGCTTCTGTCTTAGGTTTATGTTTTCAAACATGGTGGAACTCCCCTCTCGTCCCCAATCTCTTAGTTGAGGCCCTGTTGAATTATTATTGAGTACTTATTTGTTCTCTGCTTAAAAGCTATAGCAAAATATGGTTCGTTCCTGAATTGTGTGG
>JABHIC010000350.1 GCA_018671205.1 Gammaproteobacteria bacterium | reverse complement strand
TGGTAAAGCCACCTACTACTGGATGGCAGGTGCCGATATGACACTGGGCACTGCGGATGACCCGGATATGACGGATGCAACGGTTCAGGCTGACCTGTCAACCTATCAGCAGGGGCTGCAGACCATGGGGTTCGAGGATTTAAACTTCTCTGCATCGGTTGTGGGTATGGCCTGTGCCAACCCTCAAATGGGCAATATGGGGGGGCAACTTAAATGTACAGCCTCAACTGATCCGAACTATGTGACGGATGTTCAGGCAGATTACGCAGCAGTATTAATGGATGCCAATGGTAATACTATGGGTAGCTTAGGCGATCTGTTTACCGGCGCTGATGTATTGAATGGTTTTGGTGCCATGTATGGGGGCAACCTGGCCTCATTTTCTGACGGAACGCAGAACTCAGCGTTTGAGTATATGACCAATACCGGATTCAGAACCTTCGATACTTTTGTCAATGCACGTTCTCAGTATGTCTATGATATGCCGAGTGATGGTGACCTTGATGTTGCAATGCGGCTGAAAAGGACACTGGACAGTGGTCTGAATTACTCGCTTAACTACTCCTACAATTATGACAAAAACCCTGTAATTAATCTTTCATGGAAAAATGATGCGGGTGAAACGTTGAGTCAGAGTACTGTCTCGGCTCCACTGAATATGATGACTCCAGCAGGGGCGGTAACGGTTGATGGTAGTTATATCGAGCTGAGAGACTCCACCTATAACGCAGCAACCGGTGCAGGTGTTTATGGTGGCGGTACAGGTCAATCCGCTATTCTGACTTTTGAGCAGTCGGTAAAGAGAGCCCATAATCTGGGTACCGCAATGGATTATGCCCTAGATACCGAGAGTCTCGGGGGGGTTGTTCTGCGTGGTGAATTCCTCTACCAGAAGGATGTCTATCAGCCGGTAATGTCGCTATCAAAACTGGCATTGGGTGATTTGGTAGGTGCTCTGCAGATGGAGAAGGCTGACCGCTTCAAATATGTGATTGGTGCCGATATTACGGTACTGACTAACATGATGGTGAGTGCTCAGTTTATTCAGGATCGAAACCTCGACCATGTGGATGATAGCAGCGGCTATACAACAGACTATGCAACTATGCACCTGAATAATGGCTTCAATAAGGCAGAGGAGAACAAAGAGTTTTACTCTCTCTTCTTCTCCAAGCCCTTTGGTGCGGAGCAGCAGCATCGCTGGAATAATATCCTGATGCTGGAAGAGAATGGTGGGAAGTGGAACCGCTTTGATGTTGAGTACAGCTTCAATGATGAGCTGATTGGTAGCTTCGAATATGATAAATATTGGGGAGATGCGGATACCCAGTTTGGTCAATTAGAGTCATCCTCGAACCTGCAGTTGGGTCTGAAGTATATTTTCTAAATCCGTGTTCTGTTAGCGGTTGGCGGTATAAAGGCGCTCTCCAGTTATAATTTTCCGCATATTTTGGATGTAATATCCAGGAAGTTATCGCTGGAGAGTCCCAAAAGTCCAGTTTGGATTGAGAGATTCTGCTGGGCTTTTTTGGGATGGCTGCATTGGTTGTGTTGGCCTCCTGAAAACTATCCTGTCTGCACAGCATGGCCGTGTTCCGCAGTTGAGAAAATAAAGTTCATACCTTGAGCTTAAGAATTCCAGCAATAACCTGAAACGAAGAGATGGCCTTTGGCACTCATCGTTACATAATTATAATAAAAAATGGTAGAAGGAGAGATGTGAGTGAGTAATTCAGAAGATCAGAATAAGATCAGTCAGCAGTACGCCCGTTTTGTACTGAAATTTCGATGGCTGATTATCGTGCTATTGATTGCCTCCACCCTGGTAGGGGCCCTGTTCATTGATCAGCTCGATATCCGTAATGACCCCGATACCTTGTTGCCACCGACAGACCGTTATGTGGCCACCAATCTCTATGGGGAGCATACCTTTGGGATGGGGAACCTGATGGTGTGGGGAATGAAACTAAAGGAGGGGGATATCTACCAGAATGGAGACCCCTGGTTTATCAATATGGTGCAACAGTTGCACAATGATGTGACCGCGCTGAAACACTCCAATACCCCAAACTTTATTGATATTGCCTCCTCCAAAGTAAAATATATGGGGCTGGATGATGAGGGTAGCTTACAGTTTAAACGTATGTTGCCGGTGGAGGGAATCCCCACCGATAACCCCGAAAAGGCAAAGGCTGATCTGGAGTTTCTTGAGAACGCACTGCATAACCATCCCGCGATGGAGGCGATGCTG
>JABHIC010000049.1 GCA_018671205.1 Gammaproteobacteria bacterium | reverse complement strand
TCCAGTGGTGCGTCTGAGACGGTATAGGGGGCATGGGGGGCGAAGGCGGTGTGGATATGGGGGGAGTTGTGGTACTGCTGATGAATGGTCAACCCCTTCTCAATATACTCATCGGCACCGCCGCCCCAGGCGGAGGGGAAGTCGAGTACGATCAATCCAATAACCGCACGCATCCCCGCCTGAATAGCAACCTGGGCAGTCACCTCTGGAAAGAAGTACATATCATTGAAACAGGTGACTCCTCCACGAACCATCTCGGCAATGGCCAGTGCGCTGCCATCCTCAACAAAAGAGTCACTGACCCAGCGGCTCTCGGTGGGCCAGATGTGAGACTGAAGCCAGCTCATCAAGGGGAGATCATCCGCCAGGCCACGCATCAGTGACATCGCTGAATGGGTGTGGGTGTTGATCAACCCGGGCATCACCACGTGGCTCTCCAGCGTGTGGCTCTGTTGTGGCTGGTACTTCTCTATCGCCTGAGCAGAGGGGAGAAGCTCCACAATGGAGTCCCCATCCAGTGCAATCGCATAGTGCTCAAGTATCGTCTCTGGAGGCTCAATGGGTAGCACCCAGCGGGCATGAATCAGTGTATCAATCGTCTGCATGAGGGTAAGATTACGGTCTTCATGGAAAAATACAAGATAACTATTCAGGGCACCTCTGAATAGTGACAATAATTTAGGAGAAGACCGATGATGGATAGAAGAGAGTCCCCTGCCATCCAGTGGGATGGTGAGCAGTTAATCCTGTTGGATCAGCGCCGCTTGCCACTGCAACAGCACTATATCAGCTACCATGAGGTGGCGGCAGTGGCCGAGGCAATCCGTGATATGGTCGTGCGAGGTGCCCCGGCGATTGGGGTAACCGCCGCCTATGGTGTGGTGCTGGCGGCCAAAAACAGGCAGAGCGACTCGATTACGAGCTGGCGCTCTGCGCTGGAGGCCGACCTGCAACAGTTAGCAGCGGCGCGACCGACCGCAATCAACCTTCACTGGGCCATTGAGCGGATGAAAAGCACCCTGGAGGGGGAGCCGGAACAGTGGATTGCGCGCCTGACTCGTGAGGCAGAGGCGATCCACCGTGAGGATATCGAGGCGTGTAAAACCATGGGGAGGCTGGGAGCCGCCTATATCGATACGGGTAGTGGGGTGTTGACCCACTGTAATGCGGGTGCGCTGGCCACTGGAGGTTATGGCACTGCACTGGGCGTTATTCGTGCCGCCTGGGAGCAGCAGCGTCTGGCCGCTGTATACGCGGATGAGACCCGTCCCTGGCTGCAGGGGGCTCGATTGACAGCCTGGGAGCTGTTGCAGGATGAGATCCCGGTATCCCTGCTGGTGGATGGGGCCTCCTCCTGGCTGATGAAGCAGGGTAAGGTGCAGTGGGTGGTTGTGGGGTCGGATCGAATTGCCGCCAACGGAGATGTGGCCAACAAAATTGGTACCTATAGCGCAGCAATTGCGGCTCGTCACCATGGCGTTAAATTTATGGTGGTAGCACCCACCTCAACCATTGACCGCAATGTGGCCACAGGGGAGGAGATTCCGATTGAGGCGCGTGCGGCTGAGGAGCTGTTTTCCTGTCTGCAGGGAGAGCGGATTGCGGCACAACAGGCGGATGGCTGGAACCCGGTGTTTGATGTAACACCAGCGGCACTGGTGGATCTGATTGTGACAGAGCGTGGTGTGGTGGAGCAGCCGAATCGGGAAAAAATTGCAGCACTTTTTAGTGAGTAACTGTTTTTTCTGTGAAGAGACAAGAGATTCCTTTGCAGTGCGCTGTTGTTGATTGAAACAATTGATGTTTTCTATTTACTTATTCTGTTTTTAGTGACAAGATCGACCATCTAAAAAAGAATAATAAGCAATACAATAATAAGCAGCCAGATCTGCGATGACGTACCAGAGGAGCGAGTGAATGAAAAACAATCAGCCAGTTACCCAGGTTGAGACCCCGATTCCTGAGGGAGAGACGCTGGTCTCAAAGACAGACCTTAAAGGGACGATTCTCAGTGCCAATGATATCTTTATCAAAATATCCGGTTTCTCCCAGGCTGAACTCTACAATAAAAATCACAATGTGGTACGTCACCCCGATATTCCCCCCCGGGTTTTTGAGGATCTCTGGGAGACCCTGAAGGCGGGCAGGCCCTGGAGCCAGGTGGTCAAAAATCGTTGTAAGGATGGTAGCCACTACTGGGTACAGGCCAACGCCTGCCCGATTCTGGAGAACGATAAAGTGGTGGGATATACCTCCTACCGTACGCCGATTAACGATGAGCAGACCAAACAGGCGGTTGAGGCGGCCTACCGGGGTATTGCAGAGGGGCGGCTGAAGATTGAGGGGGGGAAGATCTACACCTCAACGCAGTTTGCCCTGCGCAAACTGCGTCTCTGTTCCCACCTCCCGCTCTGGATCAAGAGCGCACTGGGGGTGCTGTTTTTCTTTCTATTGGCCTTCTGTGGAGGCAAGTGGTTGCTGGATTGGTCCTTTCCCTGGAGTGCAATGGGTACAATCGCCATCATTACCGCAGCGGGTACCGGCGGGGTGGTTCGCCACCTGATTGCGCCGTTGCGGGACATCTCTGCGACGATGCGACAGATCAGCCAGCAGCGCTATGATACCCCGGTAACCTTCGTAGAGACCCCGGAAATTCGTACCCTGCAGGAACAGCTCAAGATGATGCAGATTCT
>JABHIC010000349.1 GCA_018671205.1 Gammaproteobacteria bacterium | reverse complement strand
TGATCTCCAAGATTGCACTGGGACTTTTTGTGGTCACCTTTGTGGCGCTCTCCTGGCTGGGAACACAGCCCGCAACCCCTACAGCGACGATGTTTGCACGGATCTTCTCGGTCCTCTACTTCGCCTTCTTCCTGTTGATGCCTTTCTACTCGAAGATGGACAAGACCAAACCTGTTCCTGAGCGTCTGCCAGAGCATTAAGGACAAGGAGAATAATCGATGAATATGATGATGAAAAAGTTGAGCTCAAAGTTGAGTATATTGCTGTTTCTCCTCCTGCCAACATTTGCCTTGGCAAGTGGTGGTGGTGTGCATCTGGACAGTGCACCGATAGACCTCTCTGATAAAGAGTCCCTGAAAAATGGTGCCAAAATCTTTATGAACTACTGCCTGAGCTGCCACTCAGCCCGGTTTATGCGTTATAAGAGGATGGCGGATGATCTTGGAATGGAGGAGAGTGAGGTATTGGAGAACCTGGTATTCACCGGGGCCAAGATCCATGACACCATGGAAATTGCAATGCCAGCCGATCAGGCCACGCAGTGGTTCGGTACGGCACCTCCTGATTTGAGTGTGATCTCCCGTGCACGTGGCGTAGATTGGCTCTACACCTATCTGCGTGGCTTTTATGTCGACGAGTCTCGCCCTATGGGGGTGAACAATATTGTCTTCAAGGATGTTGGTATGCCTCATGTGCTGGAGGGGTTGCAGGGTAAGCAATACCTGAAGGAAGAGAAGGTCAATATGGCTTATGGTGGTGAGAAGACCATGGAGAGCTTGGTGGTCGATGGTTCCGGTTCAATGACGCCTGCTGAGTATGACAAGGCCGTGACTGATCTGGTCAACTTCCTCGCCTATGTGGGCGAGCCGATTAAAGCCTACCGCCTGACGCTGGGCTGGTATGTGCTAGGTTTTCTGCTGATTCTTTTGATTCCTGCATATCGGCTGAAAAAAGAGTACTGGAAAGACGTCCACTAAACGGACCACACTACTTTCGATAAACCCTGAACCTATACGAGGGGGGCTGTCCGAGGATAGCGAGCCTTCTGGGGGCAGGGTTTTTCTCTTTTACGTAAACAAGGAATAGCAATGACCATTGCGAATAGACGATCTGTCATGGTTCTGTTTTCAGGACCACTAGACCATTTTAGCCATCGTGTCAGAATTGTGATGGCCGAGAAAGGGATTCTTCATGAGATAGAGAGCGTAGATCTCTCTGATCCTCAACCAGAGTTTATTGAATTAAGCCCCTATCAAAAACTGCCTACGGTTGCTGATCGCGACCTGACGCTGTTTGGCTCTCAGGTCATCATGGAGTATCTTGATGAGCGTTTTCCCCACCCGCCATTGATGCCGGTTGACCCGGTGGCGCGTGCCAATGTACGTCAAATGATTGCAAGAATTGATCTTGACTGGTCAAAGCGTATGGAGGAGATCGAGCAGGGGAGTGACAAAGTGGCCAACCAGGCAAGGGCAGCGCTGAGTGAGGGTATCACCATGCTGGCCCCTCTGTTTGCGCAGCAACCCTACTTCATGAGTGAGGAGTTCTCACTGGTGGACTGTAGTTTAGCTCCGATTTTATGGCGTCTCAAATCTCTGAATGTCCGCTTGCCCACAATCGCCGATGGGGTCACTGCGTATGCCGAACGGATATTTGAGCGGGACTCTTTTCTCGATAGTCTGACGGAAGAGGAGCGCGAACTGGATGAGTGAGCAGTCGGATAACAGCGACGGTGGGATGAGTTCAAGCCGTCCCTATATGATTCGAGCGATTCATGCCTGGATCAGTGATAATGGACTGACCCCCTATATCGTGGTGGATGCCAACCACCCCATGACAACGGTTCCCACATCCCATATCAACGATGGAAAAATTGTGTTGAACTGTGGCTATGATGCGGTATCTGGCCTCTCGATTGAGAATGACTGGATCAGCTTCGGTGCCCGTTTTTCTGGTGTCTCAGAGACCCTCTCTTTTCCACCAGAGGCAGTCAGTGCGCTCTATGCGCGTGAAAATGGTCAGGGGATGATCTTTCCGGAAGAGGAAAACAGAGAGGACTCCTCTCAATCGTTACAGTCAGAATCTCCGCTCTCTGATACGGGTAGTGAGGGGGCTGAAGCGGACACTGCGCAAGCAAAAGAGTCCGCAGGAAAAAACAAGCCTACCCTGAAGCTGGTGAAGTAAAGCCATAGTCCCATACCTGAGTTTTCATGAATCTGGAACCCCTGGTTGAGTGTGACAACTGGGGATTTTAGGTTTAAGAGGGGGGTTCAAATTTATATCCCACGCCATATACTGAATAGATTAGCTCATCATCCCCATGCTGCTCAGCAATTTTCTTACGCAGATTTTTTACATGGCTATCGACCGTCCGGTCGGTCACGATACGGTTATCCTCATAGAGGTTCTCCATCAATTGCGTGCGCGAGAAAATTCTGCCCGGTTGGCTTACCAGTGTCGTCAAAAGGCGAAACTCAATGGGTGTTAACTCAAGCGCCTTGCCTGCCACGGTTGCCAACATCCGCTCAGGTTCAAGCTGGATGATC
>JABHIC010000348.1 GCA_018671205.1 Gammaproteobacteria bacterium | reverse complement strand
TTAGAGGAGCCAAATGCCCCCCCGATCCCACGTACCGTAACCCCTTTGCGCCCATAGTTGTTGGAGACCAGGTTGGCTCCCGGCACATACTGTAGCGCGCCATGCACATCCTCAACCCCCATCATCTCCAGTTGCTCCCCCTTCAGGACGGTCACAATTCCGGGAACATAATCCGCATTAACCTTGCTCTTGGTTGCAATCTCGGTCTCAACATTGAGGATATTCATGATATTAAAAAGCGCCATCTCTTCGTCCATATTCATCGCAACGACGAGCTCATCCTGCAGCGGGGGCATCGATTGATCGTCTGACCAAACCGGCAGAGAGAGGGGAACGAACAGCAACAGAGAGAGTTTACGCTTCATAATAATAGTTCCTCTGGTTTAGGAGCCTCTGAAATAAGTCAGGGACGATTCAATTATATTTATGAGACAGACCTTGATTATAACGATCTATCGGGATGTTGCACAAAAAACAGCCACCACTGAACAAAATAGCTTTCAATAGCAGGTTCGAAGAAGCTAAATCCTCGGTTGAAGTAAAGAGCCGATCCCACTATAGTGCCCCTCTTATGAGTAGCAACCCACAACCCTTCGACTGGGAAAGCGATATTGAGCAGCTGGAACAGCGTATTAATGACCTTGCCAGCCTCTGTAATAGCCTCCGTGAAGAAAATCGTGGAATACGGATCAGGCTACAGGAGGCCACCGCAGAGCGTGACCAGCTGAGAGAGAAAAACCAATTTGCGGTTCAAAGTGTTGAGTCCATGCTTGAGTCGGTACGGGTACTGGAGAGAGAGTCATGAGTGAGAACGCCCCAGTCTCTGTCAAGGTATTACAAAAAGAGTACAAAATTGCCTGCCCCCCTGAGCAACAGGAGTCACTGATCGAGGCTGCCACGCTGGTAGACCAGAAAATGCGTGAAATCCAGGGACAAAAGAGGAGTTCGGCTCAGGATCGTGTTGCCATCATGGTGGCGATCAATATCGCCTACGACCTGATTCAGCTTCAAAAAGAGCAGCAGCTGGGTACAACCAAAATCTCCTCACACCTTAACCGATTGAAAGAACGGATAGACGCTACCCTCACCAAGGGAATGCAATTAAAACTTGAACAATCGATCCAATGAGAGTAGCTTATTAACCTATAAGATTTTGGTGTCTACTGTGGTATTCGATCAACGGGACTCGATCCTTGGTCCTTAAATCACGACCTCGGGGGCCGATCTCATTGTGGGCGTGCGCAGGTCCGTTTATCGGAAAGCCTAAACCCGCAATCCAGGCTCCCTCCCTTGAACTTTTCGGTTCGGGGACGCAGACCCGACCGATATTTTCGGTAGGCACCACCCTATTTTTTAGCACAGTGCTCTCCTCTCCCCATGAGCACTAAACGACTCATACCACCGCGAACATGACCGCCCGTGCGAGGCTTCGCGCATCAATCCGCCAACAGCGCACCGCACTCTCTGATGCGGAGCATCAACTCCATGCGGATCAACTTTACCAGCATCTGGTTCCCCATAAACTGTTCCAACGCAGCCGACGGATTGCCGGCTTTATCGCTAATGATGGAGAGATAGATCCACAGCCGCTGCTAAACCATGCGCTGGAGAGGGGGTATCACTGCTTCTTACCCGTATTGAACCAGCTGCATGGCAATCGACTCTGGTTTGCTCCACTCCGGGACGACACGCCACTCGCCAGCAACCGCTACGGGATTCCAGAGCCCCCACTGTTTCCACCGCAACCGACCCCAGCCTGGAGTATCGATCTGGTCCTCACCCCTCTGGTGGCTTTTGATCAACTAGGCGGTAGAATCGGCATGGGGGGCGGCTTCTATGACCGCACCTTCAACCACCCCAAACGCTCACTGAACCGACAACGCCCCTTTCTGCTCGGTCTGGCACACGCCTTCCAGCAGGTCGATAGAGTTGAGCTGAACCCCTGGGATGTAATGCTTGATGGCATTGCCACAGAAGAGGGCATCACCCTTTTTCAGAAACCCTCTTAGAGGAGGAGCCTTTAGGGGGTGAACGGTCAGCCTCCTTGCGCAAGAATAACAGCTGCTGTTGGTCTGAGCCCACCTCTGAAAAGTGATATCCGGCGGCAGAAAAATCTTTTAGCTGCTCAGGCCGCTCCAACTGGTTGCGAATGATAAAGTCACACATCATTCCACGCGCTTTCTTCGCATAGATACTGACAATCTTGTAGACCCCGCTCTTCTCATCTTTGAATACCGGAGTAACGACAGAGGGGTTGAGCTGCTCCCTATCCACCGAGCGAAAGTACTCATTGGAGGCGAGATTGATCACCGCCCCCCCCACCTTCTCAGCGGCCTGATTGATCAATGGTGCGCTCTCATGCCTCCAGAAAGCGTAGAGATCCTTACCCCGACGGTTTTTCAGTCGAGTCCCCATCTCCAGACGGTGGGGCTGAATCATATCCAGTGGACGCAGCACCCCGTAGAGCCCAGAGAGAATGCGCAGGTGGCTCTGGGAGAAGTCAAAGTCAGCCTGTTCAAAGGCGCTGGCTGCCATCCCCGCATAGACATCCCCTCTAAAGGCCAGGATCGCCTGCTTGGCCCACTGGGCTGTGGTCTCACTGCTCCAGTCACGATAACGATCCGCATTGAGTCGCGCCAGATTATCACTCAGCTTCATCAACCGCTTCAGCTCAGACTCACTCTGCTGCTTCATTATTGCCGCAATCTCTTCGGCCTGCGCCATCAGTGCTGGCACAGTCTGCCCAATATCAGGGGACTGCTCTTCAAAATCGAGCTTCTTTGCGGGTGAGATCAGTAGTAGCATGATAGGGTTCCTTACAACAACTTTTGCAGACTGGATCGTATCCAATCAAATTCCGAGATTAACTTTTTTCTGAGCGAACGCCCCACTGCCCCACTATGTAGCACGGAGTGGAAAACCACCTCCTCTCTCACATGAGCCAACAGCAAAATTGCCCCCATACGGGCAGACAACCCTGGCCACTGTTGCAGCAGAGGCTGAAAGGGCTCCTCTTCCAGCCGCCCCTCTACTGAAAGTGCAATCTGTCCAAGATCACGCCCCGGCTCTCGCGGTAAGCCCGGCAGGGTAAAGAACTGCCCCAGTGCACTCATCAGGGCATAGACCGAAACCTCATTGGCCACACTATCCAGCAACCCCAACACCTGACCAACAAAAGTCTGCCCTTCAGCCGTGGCAACCTGCAACAGCAATTTGGCTACTGCATTCCCATCGTCAACCCAGGGGGCCAACTGCTGCTGCAGTTGTGTCAGCGATGGATGGGCGGGCTGCGGATCAGGAAGTGAGAGTGGACACCCCAGCAGAAAGGCGATCTGATAAATCCCCTTGCCCCGCTCTTGGCTACGCCGCCAAATTCTGTCAATCTCGGCCTGTTCCAGCAGCCCCTCCTGTAACACCGCAGAGAGTATCGACAGCACCTCCTCAGGCTCTATCACAAAGGGAAGATGGCCAATCAGAAACTGTGCAATCTCACGCCCCAGAACATCCTCCACCACACTTTGGCGACGCAGCATATGCAGCCCCTGTTCCGCCTGCTGCGCGGTATTGTTCACGGCCCACCAGACCCGCCGGGCCAACTCAAGGGTCAAGCCCGGAGAGTTGGCCACTGCCACCACGGCCTCTGGTTCAGCCAGCAGCAGAAACTCCTCCAGATGCTGCTCTCCGGTCTGCCCCATACGGCTCCAGCGCTGTAGATAGAGGGGGTAACCACCGGAGCTTCCCAGCACATGCTCAGACAAAAGCTCCCGAAGCTGCTTTAGATAGGGCTCATTCGGCTCATTGGGGGAGAGGGGAATCGATGCCTCTCCCTGCGGAGTAAGCGCATAGAGCACCATCTGATTCTCATCAATCCGAATGGCTTTCGGACTGTTATGGAGCATCACCTGAATGCGCAGTTGGTCTTCACTCGAAAGAGGCACAAAATTCTCTCCTGAATTTAAAGCCGGGATAATATAAAAACTATCCCCTTTTTGTTGATAAAAATAGAGTCCGGATCTCCCCCGCTCTCAACCCCTCCCAAAACATCCGTCCCATTTTAGACTTGACGAACCCGAACAGAATCATATCTAATAGGATTAATTCAACGTAATCAAAGAATAATTGAAGATATATAAATTTAACATCACTATGTTTTGTTATCTATATGATCATATGCTTTAGGGAAAAGATGGAAGTTTGTGATGGTTAGGGTATTTTTTCTGATTTTTGTATCGATGGCATATATCTATATGATGTCTGTCCATGGGATGCTGCCAACACTCTACATTCCGATCGGTATTGGTCTGCTATTTGCGATCAATGCCGCCCTGAACCTCTCGCTAAAGGGACACCAGATCGATGAGCGCCTGCTCTATACCAATGCGGTTCTCAACCGGAACGGGGGGGCCACTCCAGCAGAGAAAACGCCAGTAGAGGAGGTGGTACCCCCGGTAACAGCAGACAAACCTGCCGTCGAGGGTACGCTACAGCCGCTTACACTGACCGGGAACACCCCCTCCGAAGAGCAGGAGTGGCGTGAACCGGGGAGAGAAGATGAGCCCGAATGGAAATACTCAAGCCACAGCACTCAGCGAGGCAGACAAGAGATCCGTACCACCCACCTGTCGATGATAAAGAAAGAGGTAATCCGGGAGGTGATCTTTGGAGAGGAGCCTTTTGACCAGCCACAGAAGCCTGTACACAAACGCCCCAGTAACAGCCGCCCCAGCAGTAACAGTAATAGCAACCATCACCTCCGTCTTGAACAGCTACGAAGCCGTTCTCAGCAGTTGAGAGAGAAGACCACCCGCTTACGAAGTGCTATCTAAAAAGCTCTGGGTTTAGCCATTAAGCTGAATACGTTCTCCCCAGGGTACCGGCTGCCGTCCTTTAACCAGCCAGACCACCGGAACCCGCGGTGGCATGGCGGGAAACCGCCCCTCCGCATCGGTAAAATAGAGTAACAGATCAGGCGCACGATCCTCTTGCTCCAACCACTCAAAAACTGGCTCAAAACGGGTCCCCCTCCCCCCCTTAATCCAGGCAGGATCAACCTCCAGCGCCTCCCAAGAATGGAAAGTTTGGGGCTCTCCCACAATTTCCTGATCACAGGCCAGCAAGGTAACGGTGGCCCGTATCTGCCCCTTCAGCCCATCCACCTCCGAGACAAACTCACGAATCTCCTCCTCACTGATCGAACCACTGGTATCAATCGCTGCCACCACAACCACCTCATTGCTGCGTAGTGCCGGGAAAATCGCCCCACAACCACGACGTGAAGAGGGACGAATATAGCTGTAGTCATCCCGTGCCGAGGCCGTCATGTAGCGAGCCAATAACGCTCTCCACGGCAGTTGCGGCTGTAGAAAGTGGTCCACCAACCGTGCCATCGCCCCATCCAGTTTACCCGCCTGCAGCGCTTGCTGCGCCGCACCCGCCAGGTGCTGCTGCCACTGAGTATCCAGTGATTGACGCTCGCCCTCACTGAGTGGTGCCGGGCGCTGCGCACCCTGCCCCCCCTGTTGAGATGGAGGTGAATTCTCCGGTTCCGCCTGGCTACCCTCCGACTCCTCCTCATACTCATCATCATAGAGGTGTTGATCGAGTGGCTCCCTGGCCTCATCCTCATCCAGCATTGGATAGATCTCCTCCGCTGTCATCCCGGCAAAGTGCTGCAGATAGAGTGCATCAGCCGGTGGCTGCATCCCCTCTCCAACCAACATCGCATTGATTGCAAAATCACACGCCACATCCCAACGGTGTTGGTTACGGTGCTGACGGCGGGCAAAGTGAGAGAGGGCGCAGTGGAGGGCATCATGCGCCAACATAAACTGCACCTG
>JABHIC010000347.1 GCA_018671205.1 Gammaproteobacteria bacterium | reverse complement strand
TCTGCGCACCTATCTCGCCAAAGACTACCGCGCAGGTCAAGGACTCTCTCCATCAAGGATCAATTCCATTATGAACATAATGAGTCAGATCATCGAAGAAGCCGCCGACCGTTATGACTTTACCACGCCCTACCGTGGGATAAAATCTCTCCGTGTACCCCGTACCAAAGTAGACCCCTTCCCCCTAGATGAGGTTAACCTGATTCTGAATGAGGTTAGAGAAGATTTTCGTGACTACTATCTTCTACGTTTTTTCACTGGAATGCGTACATCCGAGATCGATGGACTTCAATGGAAATATGTCGATTTTGATGCCCGTCAGATTCTGATCCGTGAAGTGTTGGTTCGAGGCTATCTGGATACCGCCAAGACAGATGGATCAGAGCGAGAAATTGATATGTCTGCTCCTGTCTTTGATGCACTCAAGCGACAACATGAGGTGACAGGGGAAGAAGATAGCTTTGTCTTTCTATCTAGAAAAAAGACAGCGCTGGACTGTAAGAATATCAATGCGAGGATCTGGCACCCGCTTCTAGAGCAACTTGAAGTGCGTAGACGTAAGCCCTATCAGACCCGGCATACCGCAGCCACACTCTGGCTTGCTGCAGGCGAGGCACCAGAGTGGATTGCCCGCCAGATGGGCCATACAACGACCAAGATGCTATTTACGACCTATTCACGCTATGTCCCTAACCTGACCCGCCAGGATGGCAGCGCAATGGATCAGTTGCTACGCAACAACCTCCAGACCCCTGATCTATCCACCGTATCCGTAATCAATTCAGAATTACACGAAGGAGTATGCCCATGATGACCTCTAACCAAAACAACATTCAGAAGATCCCATCTCGATCCTACCCCAGCGCAGGATGGAGTAACTCAAACAACAGCCACAACCCATTCAGTCGGAGACGACGTTCTCGCAAGGCAAAACATGGTCACAGTGGACTGGTTGGCAACCTGCTGGCGCTTCATTCCCTCTCCCCTGGCGGCATAGAGCTCTCCAGCGGTAGAGACTGTTCCAATTCGGACACACTACAGCAGTGGGTTCACCGTCAACTACAGTTTCCTGATAGCAGCCTATCTGAGCAGTTGTTGGATATTCTGTTGCCACGTTTTGAGCAACATCTACTACAGACAGATCATGAAGGAGGTGCGCAGTGAGCAGAACACTCTCTACCTATTTGCACGGTTCACACTACCTGCTCCATCTGGCCAACTTCCAATCACAGGAGGTTGGTTCTCAGACAATCCTGCAGGGACACCTACAAAGTCTTCACCAGCAGCCGGATGGGGGTAAATTTGGGGTGATTGAGGATCGCACAGGTGCCATACCTATCCTTATTTCTCCTCTATTCAACACGTCATGTCAATTAGCTCCATCTACAATAGTCAGCCTTGCTGGACGTATTGAGGTTGATCCTCGGCATCAATGTCCCACAGGGAAAGAGCCGAGGAGAATACTGCAAGTTCATCTTGGGCAACCGGCATCAGAGGCTGTATTTGAGCAGAGAAATCCTGTTGACCTGATCCCTAAACGACTATCCACTGACAATGAATCCATCCAAAAGCTGGGGAGCTGGATTGATCTAATCTTCCATCCAGTCCTCAACCGTTTTGTCCGCTCAGTTTTCTGGGACACCAATATCGGCCACCCTTTTGTACAGGTGGCCGCTAGCTGGAAGCATCACCATAACTATCCAGGCGGTCTTCTACAACACTCTCTGGAGGTAACTGAGTTGATGGCCTCCATGCTGCAATTAACGCCTATGAATGACTCACTGTATGAGATTGGGTTGGTTGCTGCACTACTACATGATCTAGGGAAAATTCACCATTTAGAACGCCCCTTCACCCGAGGGCTACTTGACCATCAATCCCTGACATTGGAAAAGATTGCACCCCATTTACCCATCCTGGATCAAGGATGGTCGGATGGGGCAACGGCACTGCGTCACTTACTGACAGGCTATGAGAGCCGCTATCGTTCCTCTATGGTATTACTCACAATGCTGAAATCGGCAGATGCCATCAGTGCTGCAACCGAGGTGGAGCAGTCACTCTACAGCCGCTCAAAGGTCAACCAGCAGTTTGTTCGTGCCGAGGGGCCAGGGCCTGCTTCTGCCTTTTGGCGTCCCAGTGGCAGCAATCAGAGCATCACTACAGCAGGAGAACATGGATAATGGGATCAAAAGAAAACAGAAAGTGGGCTTTGTTCATTGACTGGATTCAATTTACGCTGGTTATCATCACCCTGCTAGTCAGCGGATACATACTCAACGGATTTTATAGCGGATCATGGGAACTAGCAGACATGTCCTCACATGTTGCAATTGTTCTCTTGGTGATAGCAATTGATGGCCTTATCAGCTACTGGGTAGACGAGTCATGAAGACTCTAAAATACCCCCCGGCATACGCCGGGGGATACAAGCCTAATTGATCAACAGTGTAACCAATCTTCTCTACACCACCGGTGCTATACAGCACCAGTGAAAAACAATAACCTCATCGGCAATGCGATCAATTTTACCCTTTAACCGCCGGCACAAGGCCAGCGAAAAACAATACCATCAAACAATGGCATACGCATTTCCATACTGTAACCGCCGAAAAAAGCCTCCAGCGAAATCTATGTTTATGCGCACTAATTTTGATGACATCCTTTCTATCGACCCCAATTTTTACATCTTTAGCATTTTTTTAAGGAATTCCTTATTTTAGGTCCCCTGTGATAGAGTTCAAGACTATTTAGATATGTAGCTACTGGTGCCGATTAACACAAACTCCACTTCTACAGATTGAACTGCCATCCTATCATCAGCATCCTCTCTGGATCACGACCATTGAAGATAAAGGTATCGGTTACCCAGTTGAATTGGTTATTGAAGAGATTACTGATACCAAGCGTCACCTTCCCCTGCTTCTGAGCCAACTCATAGCTCATCAAAAGATCAGTAATCCAGATATCTTCATTGCTACGTGTAGAGTCAAAATCAATGGTTCGGAAGGTCTCATTCATGCTAACCGACAAACCATTAGGACCTACCCATGATAGCGTTCCATCCAAGGTCTGCTCACTTCGATCCAGTGATGTGACCTGCTCATTCTCAATATCTTTGTATTGATAGCCGGCTGCGAGACCCCATTGATCTGCAGGGATAGTGTTGAGTGCCAGCTCTATCCCTTTAACAGTCGATTGCCACTCTCTCATCGATTGATCAGTCTGTCGTTCAGAATAGTCACTCTCTGCATGAAACAAGGTCGCTGAGGTAAAGGTGTGATCACCCTCTTTCTCCCAGACCAGGTCCCACTCTCTGATGATTGATCCCTCTACCCCATTTCTGTAGAGTGGTATTCCGACTAGATCTGCTGGCGCCAAGCGATCACTGAGGAAGGGTAATAACACCTCAAAAGCAGCTGCTTTGAGGGTCTGTTTAGGGTCAATTTGGTGACTAACTCCAATACGGGGAGAGAGTTGGTTAAAGCTCCAATGGGTACCTTTCAGTGCATTGGCATTCTCAACCCGATCATAGTGGATACCCCACTGTAACTGAGTCTCTACTGATGGATCCCAGAAGTCCTGAACAGAGAGGGTTTGCTGTGTGCGGTCATTACGGGTATTGGCTGTTGTAAAGAGAGTTCTGATGTTGGAGTTGCTACCGGATGCGCCTCTAAGAATGTACTGATCTGTATAGTTCTCATTAAGCTTGAAGTCGCCTCTGTAGCTTGATGCACCCAACACCCAATGATGATCATCAGATTGGGTGGTATAGCTCAGTTGCAGCTGTTGGTAGCTACTATCCAACAAAGAGTGTTTGGTTGGATAGTAGAAGTCACCATTGATGCAGTCGTTTGCAACATTTGCATCCTTGGCCAGTTCGCCACAGAGCCAACTGGTAAGATTATTCCAGTTATCTGTAGTAGATTGGTTATCCAGATCCGCATAGTGAATTAACAAGTCACTCCCCGGCTCTAGTTTACGGTGATACCCCAGCTCAAAACGGTCCACCTCTGCATCAAAGTGATCCTCAGGCTCTGAGGGGTCATCATATTCATACCGTGGACTAAATTTATCTTTCAGTTTTTGCTCCTGGGTGGAGGCAACGACCATCAGACTCTCTTTTAGATTGATATCCCACTTGAGGTAGCCGGTAAGGTCATCCAGTTCACTGCCATTGGTTTCTCTCCATCCATCGCTGGATTGGGTCAGTGCCTGTATCTGGTAGGCAATATTGATCTTTGGGTTAGCGCCTGTGACCAGAAGGCTCTGGTTAAGCTGGTCATGGCTGCCTACTTGCAGACTAAGGGTGGTATCTACGGAAGGCTTCTCTAGGAAGGAGGTGTATTCATTGAAGGTGTTAAAAGCATTGAGGTTCGCTGGCATCAGTAATCTGGCAATCAGATACTCACTATTTCTTCCCCAGGAGCGGTCTGCCTGAGCAGAGAGTGCGCCGGCACTAAAGAGGTGTGCTGAGGGGTTGCTGTAATCAAGTGCGATGGCTTTGGCAGCCTTGCTACTGGCCCACTTTGAGAGGCCCAGTTGGTTATAGAGTAGAGAGAGGTCTACGTTCTTTACTGCACTATCGCTATCAAGCAGAAAGCGGGAGCGGAAGACGGCCCGGTTGTCATTGAGTGCCATGGAGTGGTGCAGTGCTTCTATGGCTTCTACCGGACGATTGAGGTCTCTCAAGATCAGTGCGCGATAGAGGTGAGGGGTGGGATCGTTTGGATCAATATTTTTGGAGATGTCGAGCACATCCAATGCCTTCTGATAGCGCTGCATCTGGTAGAGCATCTTTGCCCAGTAGGTGCGGTACATTGCTCTTCTGGGATCAAGCAGTACCGCGACACTCATCTCTCGTAGCGCCTCTTTCTCATTCCCTGCACGCATTCTGAGAATACCCAACCCCATGTGGGGCGCTGCACTATTCTCCAGCTCTATCGCCTTCTGAAAGGCGTTCTCTGCCTTCTGGTGCTCTCTTAGGGAAAATTCGATAAACCCTAACAGGTTCTGGGCCTCTCCACTCTCTGGAGCCTTCTCTATCGCAGCAGCAATAATGCTCTGTGCCTCTTCCACATAGCCGGTCCCAAAGCGTAGTCGTGCCAGTATGATCGCTGCAGCGGTATGGTCAGGTGTGATCTCTAGTGCTTTTCTCGCCGCTCTCTCTGCCGCCTTGAGATCAAACTTTGATTGGTAGACCTGAGCCAGGACTACCCAGCCATCGGTAAAGGTTGGGGCTATTGTGGTGGCGCGTTTAGCTGACTCAATTGCAAGCTCTTTCTGATCGAGCATCAGCGCAGTTAATCCATGCAATGTGGCAACCAGAGCAGCGCTGGGATAGCTATGGTTGAGTTGCTGCAGGGTAGACCATGCCTCCTTGACCCTACCACTATTGAGCTGACTCCAGATTTGTTGCAACTGGGACTTGACGCTATCGGGCAGAGGTTGATTCTGGAATGATGCATCACTGACCAGCTGTGGCACCACCAGAGTCCACTGTACTGAATCAGCGGGGTTGAGAAGGGTTCGTTTGGTTGGAGCTTGGCCTGCAACGACATTTGCCTCCTCATTTGGTTGCAGTTGTAGGCGCCCCTGTTCATTGGAGATATCTGCTACTCCCTCTAGAGCAGAGACCCGCAACTGCTCTTCCCCCACCAAACGTATCTCTAACTCGGTACCACGAATGCCTACAACTGCTGTTGGGGTTTTGAATTTAAGTGCAACCTCCCGGTTTTTATTGAGCATCCACAACCCACCCTTGGAAAGGGTTGTGAGACCACTCAACCCCCCTGCAATACCATCAGTTTGCTGATCTGACGAACTCGTTTTGGATGAAGATTCAGGCTCTATCCACCCTGCCCTCGGAGCAATAGCCTCTATGGTATATTCACTCACCTGATCCAGTTTGATCAGGGTCTCATCCCGTAGCAATATAGATGCATTGGAATCGAGTCCTGTACGCACGGTTATGCCAGCGCTTAATGGACTATCAATTAAGAGTTCTTTGGGTATCTTTTCCCAATTTTTCTTACCAGCCTCCTTGATGTATACCTCTCCAGTGATTTTGATCAAGGTACCCACTTCTTCATCATCCCAACCATCAGAAGCAGATGAGGAGTGTAGAAACAGTAGAGAGATTGTTAGCAGCAGTGCTCTGACTAAAGTTAAACGCATTACTGTTTAACGACCATGATCAGAAAAAATATACAGTTAATGTGCATTTTCACAACTTGTTGCACCACTGGAGGCTGCATCACTGTAGACAAAGTAACCCTTGTTCTTATCCAGATTTTGCAAGCTATTGAGGAAGGTAGGTACATCATCGACATGACTCACCCAATACTTCTCCCATCCCCATATTGCGGTAATCTGCTCAGGTAATTCAGTCTCACTGATGATGACCGGAATAGAAACACCCACACTATTCCAACCAGAATAGAGGGTAAGATTATCAATGGTAATTGGTGTAGTTAGTGCAATACCTTCAATCTCCACATCAGTCCATTCACTCTTATCAATGCCAGAAAGACTAACCCAGTAACCACGACCAGGCTCCAGATTAGTAATTTCTGATCCTACAACAGTTTGGTTGCTATCCTTTTCATACAGGGTGTACTCCCACCCTTTGCTACAGTTAATAAATCCCCAGATTGATTCAATTTCAGGAACTTGCTGTTTGATTTCACTCACTGAGGTCTGTTGTGGAAGATGGATCAGATTCCACCCACCATGGAGTTGCAGGATAGTACTGGAGGCATTCGTCGTAGTACCGCTAATAGTTGCGGGAGTTGATCCTCCAACTTGGTTAAACACAGAAACATAGTAGATATAGCTGGTTTCTGGTGTAAGCCCTGCGTCAGTAATACTGGTAGCTCCTGGGTCAGCATAGAAGATTTCTTCAATTTCTGTACCAGCCGCATTGAGACGATAAATACTATAACCCAATGCATCCGGAGAAGAGTCGTTCCAGCTTAATGTGATATAAGTTCTTCCACTCTTCACTGTTAGCTCACTAGGTGATGATAGTGCAGAATTCAAGACACTACTAATACGACTAGCATCCTTCACCTCGATTGCGAATGGAGACAAGCTAACTGATTCCTGTCCATCACTTATTGTGAGAAGGATATCGCTATAGGTTCTTCCAATATCATTTATTGCTGGTGTCCCACTGATCATACCCGTAGCTTGATCAAGAGTGAGCCATTCAGGAAGGTTGGTAGCACTATAACTGAGCGTATCTCCATCACTATCACTACCTATTGGCGTAAAGTTGTACATGAGTCCATCAACAGCCACGGTTCCAGGATTTCCTTTGATGATTGGAGCATCATTGGTGCTAATAACCTCAATAGAGAAAGGTGATAACTGCGCACTCTCTACCCCATCATTTACGCTAATGAGAATTTCTGGGTAGTGGCCCACATGGCGATTCTCGGGAATACCACTAATCTCTCCAGTACCCGCATTGAGTGCTGCCCATGGTGGCAAGTTTTCAACAGTGATCGTTAGGGTATCACTAGGATCAACATCAATGATCTCTGGTAGGAATTGATAGATTCCACCTTGGAGCACTTTCTGAGCAGGCTGACCACTGATGGTTGGAGCATCATTGGCATTACTGACCTCAATAGTGAATGATGGTAGTGAGACAATCTCTATCCCATCGCTGACGCTAATTAAGATTTCTGGGTAGTGACCCACATGGCGGTTCTCAGGAATACCACTAATCTCTCCAGTATCCGCATTGAGTGTTGCCCATGGTGGTAAGTTTTCAAC
>JABHIC010000346.1 GCA_018671205.1 Gammaproteobacteria bacterium | reverse complement strand
CCGCAATCAACCACTGTGAAGATTATGTTGAGGGGGGTGGTATTGGTCCAGCTGGTGATGGCTGTGCTTATGCAGTCTGCAGTGTAGGTGGGCTCATTTCGGCGGGAGCGTACGGCCAGTTCAGCGCTGAAATCGAGTGGGGCATCCGGCTAGAGGAGCTTGACGATGAATTTTTCAGAGTCAGGCTCGACCTCCCCGATAATCAACCTGAATTGCCAATTATTGCCCTGACACATGGTGTGCCCCATGACCTTAGTGATGACGATCGTGAGGCCCTGATAGATGAGCTCCACGCCAACTTTGACTTTATGGCGATGGCGGCAGAGTGTGCGCGGCGCTCGCCTCGGCAAATTAAAAAGATGGAACAGCAGCGAAATTTAGAGGTAATGAAAAATGAGCACTAAAAAATCGTTCATTGTTCATCTTGACTCTTTGAGCGTGCTTGATGATTTGAATGATGCGCAGGCTGGACAGCTATTGAGAGCGATGCTTGCCTGTCACAATGGAGAAGATCTAGTCTTGGAGCCAATTGTTAAGGTGGCGTTTAATCCCTTTAAAAATCAATTCATTAGGGATGGAAAAAAATATCAGGAGACGGTGGAAAAAAATCAAAAAAATGGCAAAAAGGGAGGGCGGCCAAAGAAAAACCCAAATGAAGCCAGCGATAAAAAAACCAACCCAGAGAAACCCAAAAAACCCAGTGGGTTTTCAGAAAACCCAAGTAAACCCAAAAAAGCCGATAGTGGTAGTGGTAGTGGTAGTGGTAGTGGGAATGATAGTGAAAAGAAAAGCACAGGCTATTCACCGCTCTTCGAGCGGCTGTGGGCCGGGATTGTTTTTCCCGAAGGGTTAGGCAACAAAGGTAATAAATCTGAAGCATTTAATGAATTCAAAAAATTGAAAGCAGACGATGCTCTTGTGAGCGAAATCATTGCCAAACTTTCAAAGCAGGCTGAGCATAAAGTTCAGCAGCGCCAACACCAGGGATTTGCGCCAAGTTTTAAGCACGTCTGCCGAATGATCAAGCACCGAGCTTGGGAGGAGGAGACCAAGCCTTACAAGGCTCAGCATATCCAGCGCAGCCCTTCTGATCGCGTGATGTCTGCTGATGGAGGAGTGGGGTTATGAATAACTCCGAAGATCTCGAATATCTTGAGCGGTCTGTAATCTCTGCGCTATTGAAGGAGCCTGACCGAATACATGAGATCAGTAACCGACTGAATGCGTCTGACTTCTCTGGGAGCAATAACCGAAAGTCATTTGAGCTGATCAGTCGAGCCGTTACCAATGGGGAAGCCGTGGATGTTATGGTGCTTGCCGAGAACGGTGGCAACCTGCAGTATCTGATTGATGTGTCCCGAAATGCTGCCGGGGTGCCCGCTAACATTGCTCATTACGCGGATAGCCTCCTTGAGCGAGGCATGAAACGTAAGGCATCTATCCTGTTCCGTCAGGCAGATGAAAAACTTTTGACCAACTCTTCTGAAGAGGTCCTTTCTTGGCTAACGGGAGAGCTGTCAACGGTTGAGCGTAATGCAGGCAGTGAAATGTCCGCCCAAGAGGTGATCACCGCAGCACTCCATTCGATGGATGATGCCCGAGAGCAGCGTGAAGGCAACGGGATGAATGGCGCACCATGGGCCTTATCGTCTCTCAACGATGCCATGGGTGGGCTTGCGCCCTCACGGTTGTATATTGTCGCCGCCAGGCCAGGATGTGGCAAAACGGCAATAGCTCAACAGACTGCTGTTGCCGCTGCGAAAGCTGGTTTTGGAGTGGGGATCTGCTCTCTGGAGATTGACTCTTCTGAGATCGGTCGACGATGGATATCCCATCTGGGTCAGGCGAATATTAGCGGTATCAGTCGGGGATATGAGCAATTTTTCGACGATGCTTTCAAGGCGGGTCAGAAGCTCTCTGAGCTACCGCTGTTCGTGGATGATGACAGCTATTCGCTTGATGCAGTATGTTCGCGCATCACAAGATGGAGGCGTGAGGGGAAGATTGAGCTGGCCATTGTCGATCACATTGGCCTGATTGAGTACAGCGGCAATAAGAGCCGCAATGATGGGCTGGGTGAAGTGTCGCGCAGGCTGAAGAAGCTGGCAAAGCAGCTGGACATGCCGATTATTGCGCTTTCTCAGATGAACCGTGGCAGCGAAAAGGATAACCGCCGCCCACAATTATCTGACCTGCGGGACAGTGGCAATATCGAGCAGGATGCTGATGCTGCCATCTTTTTAAATTTAACAAAGGATAACCATGTGGAGATTGGTGTCCTCAAAAATCGGATGGGTGAAATCGGCTGGAGACCAGAGAGGTTTGAGTTTGATGGCTCAGTGCAGACGTTCCGCGAGATTGGCACTTTCCCTAATGGAGGTGCTCTATGAAGATTACGATTGCTGGCAATCTAACTATTGAAAATCAAACGGATACGGAATTTGCGCTTCTTAAGTCTGAGAATGAATGGCCTAACCCAGCCATTGCCACTGCCGAGAAACTGGGGCGGTACTCTGCTCACCTGCCACCTATGGTTGAGGCGTGGAGTGAGGAGGACGGAGTGCTGACTCTCCCACGCGGCTACCTTGACCGGCTACTTGAACTCTATGATCCGGCAACCATCCAAGATCATCGGACAGTTGCCCCCGTGGATATGCCTCAGCTGGAGAGTATTACATATCGTGATTATCAGCAGTTGATGCTGGATCAGGCGTACCGGCATGAGCAGGGCGTACTGGTTGCCCCGACCGGGAGCGGAAAAACAATTCTGGGCATGGCTCTGATTGCACACCATGGAGAAAGAGCCTTGATCCTCACTCACTCCAAGGGGCTGGCCAGCCAGTGGCGACGGGAAATCCAGAAATGGATGGGTGTTGAAGCGGGTACAATTGGTAGCGGCAAATGGAAGGAGGGAGAAGAGATCACCGTCTGCATGCTGCAGACCCTCCACCGCAGCCCCGAGAGAGCCGCTGAACTATTTTCAAGGCACGGGCTTACCTTGATAGATGAGACCCACAGAGTCGCAGCCCAGACGTTTTCTGAAGTCATAAAGTGGAGTTCAGCCAAGCGCAGGTACGGGCTCACGGCCACGCCACTCAGGCGGGACGGGTTGCATGACCTTATTCACCGCAACGTAGGAGATATTATTGCCTCGATTGACCCCGACAAAGTCGAAAAACAGGGCGGCATCGTACCGGCCACTGTAAAGGTTATCCAGACAGGCTTCACTCCATCATGGTCTGTTGATAGTTGGAATGACTACCTGGGGGAGCTGGTAGAGAGTGAGGAGCGTAACCAGATGATTGCCAACCTTGCCTTGCAGGGGAGTGAATCAGCACCCACATTGGTACTGACTGACCGTATTGCGCATGTGGGGAATATCGCCGCCTTTCTGGATGATGTACTGGAGATTCACGGCAAACTACCCGCCAAAGAGCGCAGGAGCCGTATGGAGAAAATCGCAGAGCACAAGATAACCATCGGCACCGTTAACCTGCTGGGTGAGGGTCTGGACGTTTCTGGATGGGGTGTGTTGATCATGGCAACTCCCATCAGCTCAAAGGTGCGACTACTGCAGGCCATTGGTCGAGTGATAAGACCACACGAGGGCAAGCAGCGTGGATATGTGGCTGATCTAGTTGATGACCACGGATTCAGCATCGCATCCCACCGGAAGAGGCTGGCTATCTATGAGGAGCGCAGCTACCGTGTCACCCAGTAACGTAGGCCCCTGTAGCCGCTCTAGTTAGGGGGAGCAGTACCGACGCAAGGAGAACAGCAGGAAAACGCCTCACTCCCCCAATGCGGCAGCCTGACAGGGTGTTCCGTCTCTATCTTCCCCCCCCCATTGGATCGACACAGAGCCGCACCATAGATTACGCATTGACGAAAAGATTAAGGAAAAGACGAGAAGATTAAGGAAAAGACAACAGTCCAACGCATCTGCTAAAATCCAAAAATGAACAAATCAGACTTAATCAGCCGCCTCTACCTCAACAGCGAACTCTCACAGGGGGATGCTGCAGCGGCGGTAAACACTATCATCAACACTATGCAGGATACTCTGGGAAGCGGAGGGAGAGTTGAGATCCGGGGCTTTGGTGCCTTCTCACTGCATGAGCGTAAGGCACGTATTGGGCGTAACCCGAAGACTGGGGAGGCAGTTGAGATACCCGCCAAGTTCGTGCCCCACTTCAAGCCGGGTAAGGCGTTGCGGGGACGAGTGAACAAGAATGTAGCCTGAGTCTCAGGAAGATGGTCGGAGATTGAGGTAACTATTTTAAGCAAATGATTGCGTTACATTGCGTAACACTTCCCATACAAAGCGTTGATTATAAAAGCAATAAATCAAGGGTCATCAAACAAGAACGCATAGAAAACAAAAAGTTAAGAGTTTTATTTTTGCGGCCCCCTCTTGAAATCGTGACACCTCACGCTATAAACTGTAGAGCCGCTAGGTTTGTGAGAGCTTGATTTCTAGCGCATTAATAAAACCGAGACGAGACAAACTATGCCTATAGACCAAGACGCTGCTAATGCCTTGACTGCGCTTTTTGCAGAACCTGACATTCAGGAAGTAGCTGAGGAAGACAGTTGGTTTAGTAACGGGGCCTCCAGAGGCATTGCTGCAGATATGCGGCGGGTCAATAGTGGTGAAGGGTTGCGCAAGCAAGACCGAGAACAGTTGCGCAACAACATAGCTAGCAGCTCACTAGAAAATTAACCAACATGACAGATCTTCAGGAAGCCGTATTGTATGCGGTAAACGTCATGCACGAAGTAAACAACGAGATTAATGATGTTGCTTCAGGGGCTGCGCAGTCTACCTTCCCCTCTATGAAAGAGCTAATAAATGCGGGCAATTTCATTAAGGGGCACCTACAGAGACATACAACAACCTATCGAGTTTACCAAGAGAAGCCAGACCCATTTAAAATTATGGCATGGATGGGGCTGTACCTTCACCAGGAAAATCGAACATTTCATCTGCGGGCAGTAGTCTACTCACTGAACCACTTACTCGAGCAGGACAGTAGATCCTTGCCATCTTCTATGCTGGATAAGATCACCCTAATGGCTATGAACGATGGGCGCGATGATGATGTTGCTATCGGAAAGAACGGCCTCTACCTGATCTTCCGTTCCTGTCACAAACTAAGTATTCAGAGTAACCCCGGATAAACCCAGGTCGATCCGACTTCCCTGACCCAGCCACTGCGCTGGTTTTTTTGTGCCTGTAGCGCTTTACCCCAGCCAGCACTCTAGGCAACCGATCATGCACAGCCCCTTCATGAGTGCAGCTAGGTGATGAGTGACTCTACCAGAGCAGTGATATTGATGAGTACGATTGGATTGTAACGGTTTGATTTAAATGCGGGCTCCAGATCGGAACCCGTACTGTTATTTGCTTCATAAGCGAGATCCAAATTCTGGATTTCGCCCTGAGACTCCATATCCACTTTTCGTGTTGACCACACTTCCCGTCATCGAGCCACCCCAACCTCAGCAAACCTCTTCCTCAAGGCAGGGGGAACAGACTCATCCAGCTTCAACTTCTTCTCATCCAGCTTCAGCAAGAGCAGCTCCAGTTCAGCCTTTGGCATTTCTCGAAAGCCATCTTTGTCTGGGGTGGTCTTCCACTGGTAGTAGGAGGCAGGCTTCTTCAGAGTCATTGCGGCCACTTCTCTATCGGAGAGGTTGTACTCCTCTACGATTTGCCGGAATTGCTCATTGGTTGGCAGATCCCAGAAGCCGGTTTTGACACCATTCCACAAAACAGCATGGCGAGTCAGCCTATCTTCAGGACGCACACGCCAGAAAGCATAATGATGGATCAGCTCTTTATCCCCCATTTTGTAGCGCAATAGCTCCAATGGCGCGGAAGGGATCTGGTCTCTTTTCCCGCTGGGCCGTCGCCTAGATGCAGTCCACCCATATATGCTGCTTGATTTGCGGTACGTCATCCTAGAAATGTCTTTGGCCGTTAGATGGTATCTGTTTTTCAACACCTCAAACCGCTGCTGGTTCGTCATAGCCATGGGGTTTTTGCGGACCACCCGACCTGATGTCAGTTTGGTGTATTTGATCGAGTGATTGCCGCCATGAATGGAGATTGGAGCGGATACCAGTTGCTGGATAATGGCCTGCGGATTTCCCCTCAAGGCATCTGGGACCCCAGTGACTTCAACAATAGCCGGAAGTTGGTGGCGCATACTGGTTACGCCAAACTCAATCTTCTCTGCGGTAGGGGGGAAGGCATCAGAGTGCAGGCGGCACTTGCCAACGGGGGTACCAGAGGGCATTTCGCAGCCTATTTTCTCGTAATCATCGTCAAGGTCGATCAGTAGTTTCATTGTTGTTTCCGGTTAAATGGTATTGCGCATAGACAAAAATTAAAGTGTTTCAGGGGCGGCACACAGCTCAACCCACCCCCCCCCATAAAAACAAGAGTCGCAGGTTGTCTTTGCGCGATAGTCCGTAAGATATTGATTTGATAGCATTGCTATTTTCTGCAAAAAGTTGAGCACGATTACGCATAGACAAAACAGGGGTAAATCAGAGATCCGCATAGGCTCCTACCCCCCTCAGGTAGTCTTGAGTGCCGGGTAACTTCACGCCATCTACCATCTGCTCTTGTCCTCTACGGTGGGCCTTCAATGCCTTCATACGCTCCTTGCCAGAGATAGTACGATCAGGATGATTGCGGTTGTATCGGACGATTTCTTGTAGCCAATGGGTGGCTTCACCGTTCTTCGTTGCCATAGCCTCGGACCACTTCTGCTTCAGATTAGAGCGGGTACCCTCAATAGCGTCCTTGTACTTGTTTACGTCTCCACGAGCTTCATACATCTGTTGGACTCTGGATGGATTGAAACCCAGGCCCTGAGCAATGATGTCTCCAGCATCAGTATCAAGCTGCTTCACTCCCTTCACATTACGCAGATCCTCCTTGCCGTATCGGACCGCTTTCATCACATCCCGCATAGCCTTGGGTACCACTTTCTCAAAGCCACGCTCCCACTCTCCTTCACCGAATAGATCAGAAGCCTCGAAGCCACCAGCAAATATTCCAAATGATGGTCCTGCTACTGTCTCCAGCCACTTCAATGCAGCGGATCGCCCCTCTAAGCTACGGGTGTCTTCTCTCAGCAGGAGTTCATTCAACTGAATGCGACTGGATATATCAGCACTACCAATAATTGGTAAACCTCTTAATGCGCCATGCATGACCATCTCAGCAGTCTCGGTGCCAAAGTTTTCGGCCATCCAGAGCTTCATCTCGGTCTCAGCATCCCATGGCTCATCATCATCTCGGAATCCGCTCATGCCCAGAGTGACGGCATCAAGGGCAACGGGTAACGTCATGTATGGCAATCCCATAGCTCCAGCAAATATGGCGTGCATTCCAAGAATCCCGCCCAGCTCACGTTGAGCCAGTTTTCGCTCCTCAGTAGTCCCGTCGAATGATTGGTGGAAGTCTCTCACCAGACGGTAGATCATATTTTGGGGATATTGCTTAAATGCCGTTAGCACTCTGGCCACATTGCCTTGCATCAGCCTTGCCCGGTTCTCTCCAGAGTAGTCGAAGTGGGCTTTGTCGATTGTATTTCGACCCGCTCTGACTCCAGCGGTATGGGCCTCATCCTCAGGTTTACCAGCCTTGATCTGCTTCTGATATTCCAGTTCATAGGCTGCAAGTCCCGTTGCCTCACGGTTCATTACCTCCACGTTATGGAAGAAGAAAGCAGAGGTATCTACAAATCGTTTCCAGCGGTCACCAATACGATCACCAGTGGCTGTTGGGCTCTGGGCGGTCATACTCAGATCATGAGATTGGGTGAGATCAGCCGTGCCTTCATCCAGCCATTGGAGCAGGGCCAGTCTCTGGTTGCGGGTCAGTCCCTCGGTATTGAGTAGGCTGATTTTGTTTTCACCCACATGACTTTGGATGCGCTTTACGGTCTCTTCATCCAGATCATCAAATGTGGTTGTTCGTTTACCCAGATAGGCTTTGGAGAAATGCCCCAGCGTACTACTGGCCTTCTTCCACCCATATTGCGCACCCAGCATCGGCAATGCCACCATTGGCGTTTGCGATAAGTTGACCAGTGCTGCTGCTGGGCTGAACCCCAAATACATAGCGAAGTTCAGCCCACCCAGGAAGGCAGTAACCCCGTTCCCCGTTGGGTTCATCAACAGTTCATGGCGCTTCTGCATCTCATTGAGCACTTGTCGGCCTACATTCAGGCTCTCTCCATCCACCACATCAGGGTTGGACTCCTTCCGGATAGACAAAACAGGGTCACCACCAGAGCGACGTATGGCCTCTTCCAGTTTAGATTTGGCCTGCTGCGCCTCAATCTCGGTTGGGTAACGGCCTTCCTCTGTCTGACTCCCCTTGTCTCCCATGTTCAGCACCCACTCACGAGACTCCAGCATATCCCCCATACGGTGAATCTCACTATCCATCTGGTGGGCGTAGCGCAGCTTGGAGAGGTGGTGTGCGCCCTGGGTCATGCTCATGGCAAAGGCACGGCGTGCGTCTCGGTTGAAGCCGGGTACGTTCTGCCTGTGGATACCACTCTTGCGTGTGTTGGCCTCTGGTAGCATGCGGAGGTAGAGCTGGTGCAGGGAGTCTCTCAGCTCAGCATCTTCAATCCCGTGCTCGTCCAGCTCAGCGAATACATCGGCCATGAAACCTTCAGGGGGAGGTGCATCTGCCCCAAAATGCTCCTTGGCTGTTGGTGCAAACACCTTCCAGCCATCAGCCTCCAACTCCTCTTTTCGGTTGTCACGTTTCCAAATCTGCTCAAATGCCTCAACAGTGCGTTCCTTCTCTCCATCCACTTCACGGGTGGCCACCATCAGGTAGTCACCAAATCGCTTCAATGGAAAATATGGTCCCTCCATTTGCTGCTCGAATGCCAGCCTCAGGGCATCAATCTTGGCCTTGCGTAGCTTCTGGTCATGGATTGAACTCATCAGCCTTGCCTCAATAGCCTTGAATACCTGTTCCCAGTGGTCTTGGTACTGTGCTTCTATTTCACCGTAGACCCCCTGCGCCTCTTTTGATAGGTTGGTGTAGCGAGATCGAAGCTGACTACTCTGTTTCATCAGCTCGGCCAGCTCCTTTTGCAACGGGCCTTTCTGGTCACCTTCAGCCTTGCCAATCTCCTTTCGGAGGTTTACCACCTTGGGCTGCACCTTGAATGGACGATCAGGGTAAAGCCCCAGGTGTGTGGCATCCAGCATGATCTCGCCCAGCTCCTCATTCATCGGCTTACCATTGGCCTTGCCTTTGAGTGCAGCCCATCTCTTTTGGAGTCGGTCAGCATCCTGCATGGTTTTGTTTTTGTCCGCTTTCATTTGACGAACCAGACGGGTCAGCTCAGATAGTGGGTTTGCACCCTCAGAATTGAATACGTGGCTGTATGACTCCTCCAACTGAAGCCCATTCAGCCATCCAAGGCCATGCTTACGTACCTGTTCCTTGATCTGCGAGGCTGTAGGACGTTCACGGAACTTCTGTTTGGCCGCCTCAGCAATGCCTCGGTAGAGATCTTGGCTGCTACGGGCGTGGTTGATTGTTGCTTCGGGTGATTCGTTTCTCTGGAATGAGGGGCGATTGAGATCATCCTTTCCAGTAGAGTCGCCCGACTGACCCAAGTTTTCTCGGATCTGCTTTAGAAGATAGATCACTTCAGCATCAGTCTTATCACCCAGCTTTTCATTTACCCATTCATTGAGTTTTCCGCTACCAAATGAGCGCATCCACTCTTTAATTCGACCAACGATCTCTTTTACTGCCTTGGTGATACGATGCTCTTTTTTGGTCAGCTTACCCATTAGCTGGGCCAGCAGCTCATCCATAATATAGGCATTCCGCTCTTCAACCGATAGAGAGCGATCCTCAAACCGTGCTCTGACATCCTCTTCTAAATTGATGCCGTACTTGTCGGCAATCTCCAACACCCCTTTGTAGCCACCCAATGCACTCCACAACTTGAGCATTGAGCCTTTCATACCCTGCTGATTAAAGAATAGGCGAGATCCATAATGGCCATACAGCTCATGAAAAAGGGTCTCGGCCACCATCTCCTCAGAGGTCATCTTGTCGGCAACAATGTATACTTTCCCGTTATGGACTACGCCATTTATACCGTTTTCAGCATTATTGGCCTTGGCATCCTCCTGTATCTCTACAGGAAGGTCCGCGAACGTGTTTACGAGGGTAGGGATTACGTCCAGCGTATGGCTTGGCTTGATGAGCAACCGTTTGATGAGGCGGCTGAGGAGCGCTTTCTCAAGCGGCCTTGCATTTGATTCGGCCTCACTGCGCGAGTACATGGGTGCGCTCTGATCAGTAGGCGACTCCACTGCCTTCAGTGAGATTCCCCACCCTCCATCAACCTCTACGGGCTCATGAGTATCTGGCGAGTAGTCATTGCGCCCTCGGATAGCCAGAATCGCACTTTTCTTGCTGGGGTATGGCTTGCCGCTGATCTTCAGGGTTGGTTCAGGTAGATCATTTTTGGTTGAGGTAGCGGCCTCTTGTGCCGCCTCATCCAATGTCTGCCCCTCTGTCTCGATTTCATATTGTTCAATAAACTGCTGCTCCAGCTCCTCCTGATTCAGCTTCACTTTCACTTTACCTCTCGCCATTGCAGCGACACTCTTCCGGCTATTGCCCTGAGCGATAATGGCACCGGTATTGGTGTCAATTCGGAAGTACACCGGCTGAGGTGGCTGGTTGTGCCTAAAAACGGATTCACCCCGGGCTACCAGCACCTCTGGTCCATCTTCCTTGTTGGCACTTGGCTTCGGATCAGCAAACAAGTGTACCTGTCCCCGGTCACTTACATGGCTGCTGTGAGGAAATACGCCAAACACCACCTCTTTGCCTGCTAATCTCGCAAGCTCATAGGCGTTGGCATCTTCACCTTGGATTACGAAATCCTTAATGGATGCAGCAATGGTGGGGGATTTCTGGCGTGGCTTTGATGCGCCTTTTGGTGTAAATAGTTTCTTGATTCGGCTCTTGAATCGTTCAAGGTGGGTAACGGTGTCACCAACTTTGAATATGCCATCACCGGGAATATCGAAGGTGACGAAACTATCTGGTGTCTTCAGTATCTGCCCGCCGCTGGTACGCTCTTCATCCTTGTCCAGCTTACGGCCTTTACGTCCCTCGGCATTGGCCAGTGCAATGCGCTTGTCTACTGCCTCAATCAGTAGGTCACGGGCGTGTTTCCGGTCTCTAGCATTTCCTGAGTTGACCATATCCTTTGCCGCTTCGATAATCACAGTATCGGTTGCTGGCTCGATTGTACCGTCTGGCTCTACATGGGTAGACTGCTCAACCTGAGTCTCAATGAAAGCTGTGAATGCATCATGATCACGAATATTCAAATCTCTTGGTAACCCAATGGATTCATTGTAATCGCCTGACTTACCCATGATAAAGGCTATGTAATCGGCATTGTTTGGACTGTCGGTGGTTTTCAGATATGCAGCATAGCGGGGCTGATAGTCTGTCTCTTTGTTGCTGGTCTGCTCTGATACGGTCTCTGGCTTATCGATCACCACAAGGCGGGTATTCACTCCGGTATTCGACTCCTTGAACGATCCCTCCGGCAATTGCTCACTGGTACCCCCCAAATCCTCTAACCACTCCCTGAATGCGATTGCCTTCTTGTCTTTGCGGAAGAATGGACCTTCGCTCATGATGGCGACCACTCGGCCTCCCGGCTTCAGCAAACTATGAGCGTGGCGTACATGCTCAATATCCTGCCCCTTTTCGAAGGGTGGATTCATAACGATACGGTGATATCCGATAGCTTTAATCGGGTCATATTTACCATCTTCATTAAAGTCCGCTGAGATGTCAGCAGCACCAACAAAACTTTCAGGTACTACAGAGCCATTACGCTGCGCCTCTCTGATTAGCGCCCCTAAATGCCCCTGTGTATCCTTCAGGTGTTGGGCCTTATTGCTTGTGTCAGCATTGTAGGTTGTGGTCCTTGCTCGGCTCATTGCGCCATCATGGGTACGTTTCTGCTGCGCCTGGTGCAGCTTGTCCAGCTTCTTGCCGGACTGCTCAATCTTCTTTACCAGTCCGGCCATTTCTGCACGCTGTTTCTCTGGCAAGACACCATGCTCCATCAAGTCATAGCCGGTTACGGTGTGTCCTTTTGCCTCCAGAATGGTACGGAGATCACCAACTGGCTCAATGGTATCCACTTCAGCTCCGGCCTCTTTCAGAGCGTCAGCAATATTCCCCTTACCGGCGGATGGTTCCAGTATCTTCATACCCGGCTCAATATCTGCCTCTTCCAGCATTCTCTCCACTACAGGTGCCGGGGTAGGGAAGTACCCCTCAATCTTGCGGCCTACCAGATCACGCTCTGCCTGTTTGATAGGATCGGCCTGTGGTGCCTCAGATCGATAACTGAAATACTCACGCAGTGCCTCACGTAGCTGTGGGGCGGTACGGATACCCAGCCTCTCCAGTCGTTTAATCTCTTCCATGGGTGTGCGGATCTGCCACCCAATGTAGTTTTCACCAGTGATCTTCAGCTTGGTCAGAATACGCTCCAGCAGCTTACGGTCAGTGCTCTCTTTTTTGGTGCTGAATCGATAGCTATCTCCCTCGGTACGTTTGATTCTGGCTCGCAGCTGATTGGCTGTTAATTTTCCTTTGGGCGCATTCTCAACAGTGTTAGCGAGATCATTCAAGATTGATACAGACACCTCAATAGAGGGGTACATGGCATGATCGATGTCCTCAATCTGCACAGGGTCATTCTTTTTATAGCTATTGGTATCCTGGTGGCGAGCGTGTCTTGCACGGCTCAGCATGGCCTCCAGCATCTCAACATGGGATAGAGCAGAGAATTTCTTCAGGTGTTTTAGTTTTCCCTCCTTTCCGGCTTGGGCAATGCGCTCTGCGGTATCGGCGAGTGCGATCTTGCGCTGTGCATTGGACTCTATACCATCAGCCTGTTGCGCACGGCGTTCAGTGTTGATCAGACGATCCTGATTTAGTGTCTTCTCACCTTGTGCTTTGGTGCGATCAGCTACCTCACTCAAGCGAGACAAACCGCGATCCTGCTTTTCGTGCTCCTCAGAACCGGCATCATCCAATGACTCACCAGCGATAAACGCTTCTGCTGTTGCCTTGTCGGTGAATGTGTAGCCTGGGATTGCACCTTGTTTGGCGTATCCTGAGTATCTCCCCCCCATGTCTTGAGCCTTACTTCTCAATTGCTCAAACGTGGAACGATCTACACGCTCTGAAGTCTGCACAACGAACAGGTCATGTCCTTTTTTGGTGTGCTTCGTCTCGTGAAGCACAAACTCCAGCGGCTTTTCTTCAACCTCTGGCTCTGCTTTCTCTGCCTGCAGACGATCAATCTCTCGCTTCTGCTCTGGGGTGAGTGCGTCTACCCCTTTATTGCGAACGAGGAGCTGATAATCTTCCAGTGTTTGTGGGTTATCGATAGCCGCATTTACCTGCTCTACCTTCTGCTGGTACTCTGATCGTGATTGTGCAACCTGCTCTGCATAGCCTGTTAGATCCTCTGGCGTGTATCCATCTACCAGCTTTTGGATTGCAGGGCGTGGGCCGTCCATACCATAACTGTAACTGGACAGGGCAAAGTCACTCACCAAGCTATCGTATGCTGCATCAACCACCCGACTCTTTTTCTCACTCTTGTATCGCATCTGGCCCATGGTTCCCATGCGGCTCAACAGCTGCTTCTTGGTCATCTCCTGCAGCTCAGCCTTAATGGCATCCTCACTGTCTGACAGCCCCTTGAATCCCTGCTGGAGTGCTTCAGGCGTACTGCCGCCATTGGCCATATCAGTAATCAGCTTGTCATGCTGCTCCAGCGTGTGAGTGTTCAGCTTGTCCCATAACTCTCTGAGCCCCTTGCGGCCTTTGCTGTGCCCGTTGGCGGCAAGATCACCACTCATGTAAGCAAACTTCTGATAAGGATTCTCCTCAGCAAGACTCCCGTTCTTTTTAAACACGTCATCCCACACTTGGCCAAAGTCCATCCCCTGAGAGTGATACTCCTTCATACGGCTCTGCAGCTGATCAAATGGCTTCAGATCCTCGGCAATCACCTCTGAAGGAGGGGCTACAGTCTCTGCCTCTGGTGGGGTAATGATGGGCTGATCTTGCGGAACTACCTCTGAGGCAAGAGGAACCTCATACGGGTCATAGGCCGGTAACGGCATCTCTGCTACTTCAGGTTGGAGATTGGCAGGCTGCTTAGCGACTGCATCCTCGGATGGACCCAGCACTTCAATTGGTCCCAGCTCAACAGCTTGCCCATCAACCGCTAAACTCTGCTGGTCGGCCTGCTGCTGGAAATAACCCTGCAGGTATTTTAGGTCAAGCGCTGCCTTGCCCAGGTCACCACGCTGATAAGCTTTTAAGGCTTTGCTGAACAGGGGAAGTGCATGAGGATCTTTTAGCGCTCGATCATTAATCTCAGCAAACCCATTCACGATCACCTCACCATCGATTGGCTCTGCTGGTAGAGATTGTGTCTCTGCTGGCTCTTCTGCGGGGATGTGCTGCCCCTCATGGATAAATGGCTCAACCTCTGTAGCTGCTGCTGGCTTCAGGTCACGTCCTGCAACAGCTCCATCGATTGGCTCTGGTATCTGGTGCGGCTCAAGCTCTGCGGGCTGCTGGGCTTGGACATGCTCACCCTCATGGATATATGGTTCCACAGCAGGCTGGTGGGTTGATTCAGAATCAGAAACTGCACCCTCTATCGTGCTTTGCTCTGGATTCAAGGCAGTCTCTTTATCAGCGGCCTTTTTAGTATCTTGTTGCTGCTCAGAGGCGAGACCATCCACTGCTGCGTAAATTTTATCTAGGAAATCCTGCTCATCTTTTGGTTGGCGGCCTTGTAATTCAACATTACCAATGTACCTTTTGATGTCTTCCATACGGTCAATCTTGAACTCCTCTAGATCCAGATCGTCATCAGTAGGCGTGTTTTCGATCACTTCTCTAATCTGCTCATCCGAAAGGGTTGATGCTTTATCTCTCGGTTGTGCAGCAGCACTATCAATGGTTCTTCTATGTGACTCACTCCCAGACTCTGTATTCTTTTCAGCGAGCTTACGGTGCACATCACTAATAGAAGGGCTCCCCCCTCTAGTGTTATAAACTCGGCCTCTCTTGGCCGTTGGTACTGGCGCAGGTGTCGGAGCGGGAATCTCTGAAACATCAAGCTCGCCAGCATTCAGCCTCCATGCCATGGAATACGCCTCTGTTCGCGCAGCAACCCACGGCATAATCTCTGCACCACTATTGGCATCGATCACCGAATAACGAGGAACACCTTTCTCATCTGGTTCTGATATGAGCTGAAATTGTTTGTCAGGCACCTTTTGCGCAGCAGAATCATCTCGCCCCAGATTATGAATATCATTCTGCTCACGGGCTATACGACCAGCGGTATCAGCATCATTTTTGGCAGTAAATTTCTTTTGTTTCTGGGTGTCGTAAACCATATGCGGATCACTCTCATCCACACCAGGAATCACCACAAAACGCTCTTTATACTCGTCAAGTGATTGCATTGGAGTAAGTCCAGATGCACCTCTAGCCTGATTAATGGCGTTAAGCCTACTTGCTTTCTTTTTCTCGGTAATCCGCTCTGCAGTCTCCCGCTCCTCTTTGTGCATAATGTTATCCACAGATCGGATCGCCGCATTAGGGGCGGATACCATGCCTCCACCCATACCGCCACGAACTGCGCTCTCTGCACGTGCCTGCGATACACCCTCATCCTCTGGACGACCTGTAGCAATATTTACGTTTTCTTGAGTCTCTCCACCGATAAATCCCTCTTCTGCACTCTCAGTAGCCACACCACCCGCAAAGGCTCGTCCAGTGTTGGCTGACTTACCCACCATGGCACGTTGCATGATTGGCCCCGCTACGGTAGCAACAAGCCCACCTTTTAGTGCCATATCGTCAAAGGTGCGGTCTGCCTGCTCTCGGGCATAAAGAGTGTGGGCTATCTTATGTTTCTGGGGTACGGGCAAATTCTGTAAATTGGGATCTGCTTCAACGATTTGATGGTATATCTCGCCAAAACGCTCAATCTTGTTCAGGTCACCTGAAGCCATCCTTGCTACTGCATCTTCTGCTTCAGCAGCGGCACCACCACCCTCGCTCAGAGCCCCAAAACCACCAAAGCCTACCGCCGCACCAACAGCACCAGCTACCTTGTCAGGCACTGAATATTTTCCGATTTTATACTTTGATAGAACATGCTCTGCAGCCTTCTTAGGGTCAGCGCCATCCTTGATCATCTGTTTGGCTTCACGGTTCCCTCTCTGGGCAAACCACTCCATCCCCTTTAGTGCACCTTTCTTGCCTACGGCACTCACAGGACCCCCCATAACAACAGAGGCCGCCGCAGATCCGCTGCCCTGCATGGCTCCCATGAAGTAGTCTTCCCATCCAGCCTCTGAGTTGAAGTCAAACCCTACAAAAGAATCTTCGTTACTGACCGTAAGTGGGGTATTCAATGCCTCTCGAGAATCATCCGATAGATCCTCATAGATCTCCTGATTGGTCTCCTCCCCCCAAGACTCAATGTCCTCGCCGACATCCTCTGCGCCAACATACTTCAGCCCGCTTCCCAGTGACTTGACCGTACCAACCGCCCCCATCTTGAACGCTTCCAGAGGCTGTAACCCCTGAGCATTACGTTTCCTCTCTCTGTGCTGGCGTAAAATTTCCGCCTTCTCACGCTCAGCGGCAGAAAAAATACGATCTGCCTCTGTTTCTGGGCCTTCCTGCGCGGCCTGCTTAACGCTAAATTGGCTCATGTTCTCTCTCCCCGTTGCAGCATCCGGTCTATCACCGTGGCCTGAGTCGTGCGGGTACTCTTCGCCGCCTGAGCCAATATCTGCTTGCTCTCTTGTGAAATCCAGAGATTGATCTGCTTCATCCCCCGGAGCCCCTGCCGTCTCCGATAGTCTGATTGGCGGATTGCTTTTTTGCTACGAACATTCATCAGTGATATCTTATGATTTACTCAATAACCATAAGCTTAACATTCAACATGGTAGCCACGTAATGAACTTACCACTGAAAGTTTTTATGGCAATTTCACGAAGGGGAGCCTGCTTTTAGATATCTGCCTGTATCGATCGAGGCTTGTTTTCAGGTATCAAATGGGGGCGTTTATACCGGCTTTATAGGGTTCTGAAATATGCAGTAAATTCAGTGCATTAGTATCTGTTTCCCCGTGGGGATATACCCGTCTATTTTCCTGAATTTCAGGTATTCTGGTCACCACCTGAATGCCTCCTACTGTTGACAAGTCAACCAGTTAATTCTTCATCTGATCCTGAGTATTGGCTATAAAGGATATTAGCTGTAACTTATATTAGCGATCAATTATAATTGTGCCTTACATTAATTGATAAGGATATCACCATGAAAACCATCATCGCAGCAATCGTTGTATTCACCTCACTCAACTTCGTAGTAGCCCATGCAGAAGACATCAATGGCGAATTCGGCTGGACCACAGACAGCCGCCTTACCGAAAACTATTTAGACAAAGACGAAATCAACGCATGGCTCGAAGAGAATGGGTACTGGGGAACCGAAGCCCACTCCGCCGAAGGCTATACTGGTCAGGACGCACACTGGGGGTAACTCCAGCCAGCTGACAGCAGGGGTGCTCAGGAGACTGGGTGCCCTTTTTTGTGTTCCAGATTCAACAAGCTACTATACACAAAGGCTGTTGATGCTGCCCGCTCGGACTCACCATGGGGGTACTCCTGATGACGGGTAGCCTCAGAGAAAGATGCTGGAATATAACAGGAGATTATTCAGAAAGAAGAGGGGAGTGCATATTGATTGGAATCTGCATCTAATTAACTCCTGAGGATCAATCTGCAGGAGGCGGTACCGGCTAGGAGCTGTCGCTTATTCTATTCTGAAAACTTAGTGCTTCAGAAGAGAAATGATATGGTTAGGAGCTTGGTTAGCCTGGCTCAGCATAGACATACCAGCTTGCTGAAGTACGTTTGTGCGAGCTAGTTCAGCTGATTCAATTGCATAGTCAGTGTCTTGAATGCGGCTGATTGCGCTGCTTAGATTACCAACTTCTGAGTTTACACGTGCTACACCATGCTCAAATCTATTCTGGATAGCACCATAGGTTGATTTATATGCAGATACTGTATTAATCGCCTTATCCAGTGCTGATAAAACCGTAGAAGCATTAGCGATAGTATCAATGTACGCATCATCAATGCCCAAGCTGATTGAATCAGCAGGGGTGTATTCAATGCCTACCTTGTCATCTAAATTGTAAGAGTTTACAGGGATTGTGACTGTTGGTTTATATGTTGTTGTGGTAATAGTCGCTGTAGCAGCAGGGGTTGTGGTGGTAGTAGTAGTTGATGAGTAATTAGGAGTACCGTAAGTTGAATAATTAAATGTGATTTTGAAGCTGCCGCTCCCCGTTGCGACCACAATAAGATCTTCATTTACAGTGTCTATTTCAATTTTTTCAATTTTATTGCCATAAGCTGCATCAGCACTCCCATCGTTATATGTTGTATCTGTTGTTACTGGAGGACCTAAATTAGTTTTATTGTAAATGTTTTCATCATCACCAGAATAAGCAATGGTCATACCGTTGTATGATGTGTTGTTAGTTGGAGGGTTGTTATATGATCCTCCGCCATTGTTTAGATGTGAACTATCATAGTTTGCATCAATATCAAAATCTGTAGTTGCTGTAAAAATTCTATTTTCTAGTGATGCTTTATCAGTGACCCCTACTTTTGAAAAGGTATTGTTTACATCCCCAAATGCTGTGTGAATACTTGGGCCAGCCAAGTGTTTGCCATCTCGAGTAAAGATATGGATATCATCATCTGCACCCAAGTTATCTAGATTTAACTGTATACCTGTAGAACCAGCAGGAATATAGGCCAAAGGTTTAATTCCTGAGGGGAAAGCTACAGCAGAACCAGTAACATTGTTGAGTTTAGCAAGAATATCAGGGGTTCCTGTAGTAACTATTGCAGTTGCTGCTGTTGAACCTGTAACTGTTGCGGTTGTTGTTGTTGTAGCTGGCATCAAAGGATAATGATCATTAACACTAGTCTTATTGGCAATGTTGTCAATTTCAGTCTTTAACTGAGTGAACTCTTGATTCATGTAGGAACGCTGTTCATCAGAATATGTATTAGAGAGAGACTGGAGAGTTAGTTCACGCATACGCTGAAGAAGTTCAGTAGATTCATTAAGAGCACCTTCAGCAGCTTGAACATAGCTGATACCATCATTCATGCCACGAATCAGCTGGCCATGTGAACGGTTGATTGCAGTCATTCCAGAAGAGATAGAGAGGCCAGCTGCATCATCTTTACCGCGATTGATTCGGCTACCAGAGGAAAGGCGCTCCATTGCTGTCTGCTGTGATTCCTGAACAGTGGTCAGTGAGCGTTGGGCGTTTAGTGAACCCATGTTTGTGTTTAGTACCAGCATTTCTGTCTCTCCGTTGATTCTGCCAAATCATATTGCCAATCTTTGTTGGCATTTTTTGTGCGTACTAAGGATATCGGCAACCTTCAGAAAAACTTTAGAAATTTTTTTCAGCACCAAAAGGCCACTCCTCATTTCTGAACAGTCGCCTATCGTTTGTAACGGCTTTGTTACTTTAATCTTTAGGAAAGATTTTTGATAAAACAGAAAAAACAATATAACACACTGATATAGCAGCAAAATAAAGTTGGTTCTAAGGATGGAGTTTGTTACATAGTGTAATATTTCAAGGGTGGTGACAATTTACCCATGGACAGGCACATGGCTTATCGTAAAAAAATAAGTAAAACCTTATGCGGAACAAATGTTGCGCTGCCTGAATTGGGAGCACCCAAGCTAGGCGACAATAATAGCCCCGCAGCTTCTCCAGTGATCCTGCCTCATCCTAGACTGGCTTTAATAATCCCCCGTATTTTTTTGGGAATCCCAGCTATATCGATGGGGGGTGCTTCTAGGGGAGTAGTGTTTCGGGGGAAAAGTGAAGAATATGCGGGGCATTTTTTGGGACTCCTTTTCTCATATAGAGGGGGGTACATCTGGTCGCAATTGCTCAGAGAGATGTGGGCTCAAATATGCGGGGGGGATTATTGATGGCTTGCTGAAAGAAAGGGGGGGGGGGTTCCCTTCCCAAACTGGGCCGCCCTTTAGGCCCTGCTCTGTACCCCCCGGCCCCCCAGCGCTGTACACCCATACCTCGAATATGCGGCCCCTTTTTTTTCTGCGGCCCTATACCTCTGCTGTTTGAGCTGGGCTAGATTCATGCTGGGTCTACTGGTGAGGTGGCTAACTCTAGGGCTGATACAGAATTGGCTGCTTAGAGTCATGGGTCCACGATTGGGAACCGTAGAATAGCTGACGCAGATCTTGCGTCAGTTGAGGTGGGTAACCTGCCAGTCACATGGCAACCACTGAATCTGAATTGGATTCAGTGATCCAGATCTTTGGGCTATGAGAAAGCTGGTCCCAATTTTGGATCAGTAATGCAGAACCTGCATCAGTGGCTATCCTTTGTCACGGATCCCAATACTGGATTCGTAGTTTTACGAGGAGGTTGTAATACTCGCCTCATATGTCGCCGCTGGTGACTTCAGCCGATGCCGGAAGTATCACTCAGCAATTAGCAAGGGGGTCGCGATTCGCTACCTCACCCAAGAGCATCCTGTGTAAGGTGCCCCCCAATCGTTGGACAGAAATAGGGGGAAGTTAAGACAATTATTCATGCGGTTTTTCAGTGAAAAATTGATCCCATAAAATATAGTTGTAGTGCTGTTTTTTGTCAACCATTTTATCCGATATTTGACCT
>JABHIC010000048.1 GCA_018671205.1 Gammaproteobacteria bacterium | reverse complement strand
GAGACCCTGCTGCTGATCTTTGGGATGTCTGTGGTCTCGGCAATTCTTGCGGCATCGGGGATCTTTGACCAACTGGCTCGCCGGGTCGTGCGGCGTTCCGCAAGTAACAACGCCGAGCTCTGGCTCCTCTTTGTGTTGGCCACCTACCTCTTCTCACTGCTGGTCAACAATCTTTCGGCGATGATGGTGATTCTCCCCATTACCCTGAAGATTTGTCATCGACTCAGGCTTGATCCGGTCCCCATTCTGGTGGCAGAGATCGTCGCCTCCAATCTTGGTGGAGCCTCTACCATGGTGGGGGACTTCCCGAATATGATCATCTCCTCGGCAGGACGCCTCCACTTTATTGACTTTATTGGTGGGATGATGGTGCCTTGTCTACTCTTGTTGGCGGCGCTGCTGCTCTATTTTCAATGGAGTCAACGTCGTAGCCAGCCTGATGCGGCGGCACTGCCGCCAGAAGAGGTGGTCGGGATGAGTCATGTGGTGGTGGATCGTGAGCAGCTCCGCTTTGGTCAGGGGCTACTGCTATTCTCATTGCTGGGGTTCCTGCTGGCGGGGTGGCTGGATCTGCGTCCCGGCTGGATTGCACTGCTGGTGGGTGGGGTTGGTCTCTATGGTGGCGGGTTAAACAGGGCGAAGCTGGAGGAGGCAGCGGGGGTCAGTGATATTCTCTTCTTCAGCGGGCTCTTTTTGATGGTGGGTGCGTTGGCAGCGACCGAGGTGATGAGTGGCCTGCTGAGCCTGGTTGAGGGGTTTGGTGTATCCCATTTGGCTCAGCTACTGGGGCTGATGTGGGTTGCGGCAGTGGCCACAATCTTTCTTAATGCCGGCCCATCGACCGCCCTTTTTATTCCAGTTGCGAGCCACTTATACCTACTCTATCCAGACCCTGCGGTCTGGTGGGCACTCTCGCTGGGGGTGTTGGCAGGCTCCTCTGCGGCATTGACCGGGGCCACAGCGGGGTCAGTAGCCGCAACCCAACTGGACCGTTATCTATTGGAACACCCGGAGATGGGGGTTACGCTGGGTAACGGTCGGCTCGACTTTCGAGGCTATCTACGCTGGGGGCTACCGATTATGGGGGGGTTCTTGCTGTTTTCGACACTCTATATCAGTTTAATTGCCCATTAGGGTTACCCCTCCAGCCGCTCCTGTAAAAAGGCAACCACCTGATCCAGTGCAATCTCCTGACTCTCCTGGTCGGTGCGCCCCTTATATTCGATGGTGTTGCTATCGAGGCCACGGTCTCCCAGTACCAGCCGGTGAGGAATTCCGATCAGCTCCATATCGGCAAACATGATGCCGGGGCGCTCCTTGCGGTCATCCAGAATAATCTCAATTCCCGCATCGACTAGCTGTTGGTAGAGCTTTTCGACCGCCTCGCGCAGACGCTGGGATTTATGCATATTCATCGGCAGTAGAGCCACGGTGAACGGGGCAATCGCCTCAGGCCAGATGATGCCATGCTGGTCATGGTTCTGCTCAATGGCTGCCGCAACCACACGGGTGACCCCGATACCGTAACAGCCCATCGTCATGGTGCGCGCCTTGCCATTTTCATCCAGGATATTGGCCTTCATCGCCGCGCTATATTTCGTGCCGAGCTGGAAAATATGGCCCACCTCGATGCCACGTGCAATCTGCAGGGTACCCTCTCCATCCGGACTGAGATCCCCCTCAACCACATTGCGCAGATCCGCAATGGTCTCCGGCTCAGGCAGGTCACGTTGCCAGTTAACCCCGGTGAGATGAAACCCCTCCTCATTGGCCCCACAGACAAAATCGGCGAGGGTCACCGCGCTGCGGTCGACAATCATCGGAATATTCAGCCCTACCGGGCCGATAGAGCCTGCGGAGGCACCTGTGGCCGAATGTAGTGCCTCATGTTCGAGGAACTCAATGGGGGCCGCAACCGCCTCCAGCTTCTCCGCCTTAAGCTCGTTCAGGGTGTGGTCACCACGTACAATCAGGGCGACAGCGGGCGCTGTTGTGCCCCGAACCAGCAGGGTTTTGGCTGTCTGCTCCGCACTCACCCGCAAGGTCTCACACACTTCCTCAATGCTTCTGCTGTCGGGGGTTGCCACTTTTGTCATTAGCGCAGTGGCCGCAGCGCGAGGGGTCGTGGGGGCAAGCGCCTCAGCCAGCTCCACATTGGCCGCAAAACTGCTCTGCTCAGAGAAGGCAATGGCATCCTCACCGGAGTCAGCGAGTACATGAAACTCATGTGAGTGGCTCCCCCCAATTGAGCCGCTATCCGCATCGACCGGGCGAAAGTGGAGCCCCATACGGCTGAAGATGCGGCTGTAGGTCTCAAACATCACCTGGTAGGTTTGCTGTAGTGACTCCGCATCAAGATGGAAGGAGTAACCATCCTTCATGATGAACTCACGGGCCCGCATTACTCCGAAGCGGGGGCGGATCTCATCCCGGAATTTGGTCTGTACCTGATAGAGGTTAAGAGGCAGCTGTCGATAGCTACGGATCTCTCTGCGGGCAATCTCGGTGATCACCTCCTCATGGGTCGGGCCCAGAAGAAAGTCACGATCATGGCGGTCGACAAAGCGCAGCAGCTCTGGCCCATATTGGTCCCAGCGCCCTGACTCCTGCCACAGCTCTGCGGGCTGTACCACCGGCATCAGTAGCTCCTGAGCACCCGAGCGGTTCATCTCCTCGCGGATAATCGCCTCCACCTTGCGCAGGGTACGCAGTCCGCTGGGGAGCCAGGAGTAGAGGCCAGAGGCCAGCTTGCGTACCATGCCGGCACGAATCATCAGTTGGTGGCTGATTACCTCGGCCTCAGCAGGGGTCTCTTTAACCGTGGCGAGAAGAAATTGTGAAGTACGCATAAAGGGTTGTTCCTAAAATGTGCCGCCATTCCAGCCCCACATCGGGCGTTCAGGGGCAGAGAATTCGATATAGATCCGGCTCTTGTCGATTGCGGTCTCTGCACCAAGGAGTTTGCAGATCGCCTCAGAGAAGAGAGGGGTAGAGGATAACGGGAGTCCGAGGCTCTTGAACTCCAGATAGGCACAGGGGTCGGTGGTGCCTCCAAAGAGCATATGAGCCCCGCTCCGAAGCGAGACCATCACATAATTTTCCGGTTTCTGAAGTAGCTGAGAGAGGAGCTGGGAGCAGGCGACCATCAATGTCTCCTTCTCTTCATAAGAAAGAGTGACGTTGGTATCAATTTTTAGATAGGGCACTGAAATAACCTGATGTTATGTATGGATAATAAATAGAGCGATGGTATAAAAAAATCTAAAAATAATCTTGTTTCAATTTTCTGAAACGGGCAATATAAGAAAAGAGTAAACAGTTAATCTAAAGTGGTGTGGATCATACGGAAAACAGGCCGTCAATTGTAGATTGCAGAGGTAAAAAAGTGGAATTAACGGGCGCAGAGATCATTACGGAGTTCCTCAAGGATGAGGGGGTAGAGTACGTATTCGGATATCCGGGTGGGGCTGTACTCAATATTTATGATGCAATTTATCGTCAGGATGCGGTCAAGCATGTATTGACCCGACATGAGCAAGGTGCGGTCCATGCCGCAGATGGCTATGCCCGCTCCAATGGCAAGCCGGGTGTGGTGCTGGTTACCTCCGGTCCGGGGGCAACTAATGCGGTCACCGGGATTGCTACCGCCTACATGGACTCTATTCCACTGGTGGTGATCACCGGACAGGTGCCCTCGCCACTGATTGGGAATGATGCCTTTCAGGAGGTGGATACCGTCGGTATCACCCGCTCCTGTGTGAAACATAATTTTCTGGTGACGGATGTCGAGGCATTGAGCCTAACGCTGAAAAAGGCCTTTATCATTGCAGCAACCGGCAGGCCCGGCCCGGTAGTGATCGACATTCCCAAGGATATCACCGGCTTCAAGACGGAGTATCGTTACCCTGAGCAGGTGGAAATTCGCTCCTATACCCAATCCTATTCGGTGCCTGCGGAGCAGATCCGTCAGGCGGTCTCGATGGTGATGAAGGCGGAGCGTCCTGTACTCTATACCGGAGGAGGGGTGGTGCTGGGGGATGCGTCAGAGGAGTTGGCCCGATTTGCACGGCACACCCGGATTCCGGTGACCAACACCTCTATG
>JABHIC010000345.1 GCA_018671205.1 Gammaproteobacteria bacterium | reverse complement strand
GTAAATGGGTTCCGAAGGTGGCGTCTGCAGCGGTGGCTCTACCACGGGTGGGGGGGGTGCAGTAACCACGGGTTTGGGCTCAATGGCGATCCCCGTCTCCATAAACAGATCCTCTGGAAGAATCTCATTGCCCCGACTCAGGATCAGCGCCCGCTGTACCACATTCTCCAGTTCACGAATATTGCCCGGCCAGGCGTAGCTTTTCAACTTCTCCTCTGCCGCAGGAGACAAGAGTGGAACCGGTCGATCGGTAGAGGTATGGCGCTCGACCAGACGCTTCGCAATGGGGATAATATCGTTGCAGCGTTCACGTAGTGCTGGCAGATCCAGTGGAAAGACATTCAACCGATAGTAGAGGTCCTCCCGGAAGTGGCCCACCTGTACCTCCGATTTCATATCCCGGTTGGTGGTACAGAGTACTCGCACATCCAGCGCTATCGGCTCCCGGCCTCCCAGCCGTTCGACCTCTTTCTCTTGTAGTACACGCAGTAACTTTGCCTGGAGCAGCATATCCATTTCGGAGATCTCATCAAGCAGTAGTGTCCCCCCCTGGGCCTGTTCGAACTTACCCGCACTGGACTTATAGGCCCCGGTAAACGAACCCTTTTCATACCCAAACAGCATCGCCTCCAACATATTCTCCGGGATTGCCGCACAATTGATGGCCACAAAAGGGCCATCGCTCCGCTTGGAGTGGTTATGTATATAGCGCGAGAGCACCTCTTTACCGGTTCCACTCTCCCCTGTAATCATGATGGTTGCATCGCTCACCGCCACCCGACCAGCCATGGAACGAACCTCCCGGCTCTTCTCATCATTAGCGACAAAGTCCTCATCACTACTGGCATCGCGATCAATATATTGAGAGGCGGCCTCCAGCAGCGTCTCCGCCTCAAAAGGTTTCACCAGATAGTTAACCGCACCATCATTCATCGCCTCAACCGCTTTGTCGATGGTGCCATAGGCCGTCATCAACACCACCGGTAGGTGGGGGGTTCTGGCACGGATGGTCTTCAGCAGGGTATGGCCATCCATATGGTCCATCTGTACATCGGAGAAGACCAACCCCACCTCCTCTTCTCCAATCCACTCCAGCGCCTCATGACCATTTTCAGTCGAGAGTACCTCATAATCCGAGAGCTCCAGGGTATCCACCAGTGCCTCCCGCAGATCCGGATCATCCTCTACAATCAATATTTTTGAGTGACTCACTCCTCTCCCCCTCTCTCCATCTTGTTCATCACTGCAGCAACACCTGAGTAAAGATTACCTCAATAACTTCATCACCACCCTGCACCTCTCTGGTCTCCATCACTTTCTGGATCAGCTTCAATATCTTCTTTCTCAGCTTTTTCTTGTGTTTGACCTTTTTCATGTTTTTATAGGTCTAATCACTAAGCAGCTCCAGAACATCGTTCTGTATTTTCGGCATATGGATCTTCATCCCATCCTTGGCGCGCTGAGTGGTGATATAAGCCTGAGCATGGAGCACCATAACATGGTCTCCCTTGCCACTCAGGTTAACCTTGAAGGGCTCTTTTCCCAAGGGGAGATATTCACTAATTGAGATCACCTCCACCTCTTCTGCCGAGACCGGCATAGCGATAAATGCAAGCGCAATCCAGCCAATAAGTACCACTCCCTGAACCATTTTATTGAATACCATTAATCTACCTCTATTCTTTTTTGAAATCCGCTTACGTTCGCCATTATCCCACAAAAGTGGCCGCTACCGCAGCCGGTAGACGAACCCCGAAACGGGCACCCTGCCCCAGCTCGGAGACCACCCAGACCTCACCACCATGCGCATCGGCCACCGCCTGCACTACGGCCAACCCCAATCCGGTGCCTCGTGCCCGACTGGTATAGAAGGGCTCAAAAATTTGTGCCTGCATCTCCTGTGAGATACCGGGACCATCATCCTCCACCTCAAACTCCACCCCCCCCTGCTCCAGTTCGCGCATACGGAAGATGATATTAACCTCGCCCTCTGCCACATCAATCGCATTATTGACCAAATTTTGTATCGATGTAAGCAGTGCATCCCGGTTACCCACAAAGATCCGCTCCGGCTCCAGCTCCAGCTCCACCCGAAACACCCCTTTCATTCTACGTTGAACCTCCTCTTCCAGGGTCTGCTGAAGCGCATCCACAAAACCCTCTACCACGATCTCCTCATTGCCTGAACTCCCCCCCCGCGCATAGTGGAGCATATCTTTGACCAAACCATTCAGATGAAGCAGTCTCGACCTCAGTTTAGCAGCAATCTGTAGCCGCTTCTCATCTCCAAGCTCACTCTTTTCCAGATGAGAGATATAGAGCAACGCCGCAGCTAATG
>JABHIC010000344.1 GCA_018671205.1 Gammaproteobacteria bacterium | reverse complement strand
GATAAAGGCATTATGATTGGCGCGCTGTTGGCGCTGGGACTCTATCTCTATACCACCATGAAGCCACGAGTAGCTATTCTGGGTCGCTATGCGGATGGTACGCTGCGTGATATTCGGGTGCATGACCTTCCCCAGGATAAACGCATTGTTGTGTTGCGCTTTGATGGCTCGCTCTATTTTGCCAATGTCTCCTATTTTGAGGAGGCTGTGCTTGAGGCACTTTGTGGACGCTCAGATGTGGAGTATATGCTGGTCGTGGGAGATGCGATTAATACATTGGATGCCTCCGGTGAAGAGATGCTGCATCAACTGGTGTCACGTCTGAAAGAGAATGGCGTTACTCTGGTTTTCAGTGGCCTTAAACGACAGATCCACAAGGTGATGCATCGCACGGGACTATTTGGATATATCGGCGCAGAGAATATACATCCTGATGAAAATATGGCGATTGACTATATCTATCACCGCCTGGATGGTGATAAGTTTGATGAGCGTTATTGTCTACTATTGACTCCGCAGGACGATGCGAAGCGCGATGACGCGTACCGTGATGCATTGGAGGAGACCTTCTGATTTGGAACCTGTGCACTCTCCCTCTATTGAGGATTATCAATTTCAGGTCGATGTTGAGAACTTTCAGAGAGCCGTGATTGATGAGTCATCACGGCGTCTGGTTGTGCTCGATATTAGTGCAGAATGGTGTGCACCCTGTCGGGTGTTAGAGCCCATACTGGATCGGCTCTCAGAGGCTTACAAGGGGGCATTCCTCCTCGCAAAGCTTGAAGCAGAAGATGAGAATATGAAGATTGCGGGCCGTTTTAGCGCGCGTGGTTTTCCAACAGTGATTGCGTTTGTGGATGGGGAAGAGGTGGATCGTTTTCAGAGTGCGCAGTCAGAGACCTTTGTGCGCCTGTTTATTGACCAGCATTTGGGAAAATAGGTGTCAACTCTTAACCGAAACAAAAAAAAGCCGCGGCCCAAATCCTTATGGAGCCGCGGCAATAAAATAACCATCAAAGGAGGAGTATGGTTATTTTGTTCAATCCAGTGGCTCTCTAGTACCACCCGATTGACGAAGAACATTATAGAATACTAATATAGAAAAGTCAAGAGAGTGGGCTACTGTAAACGACCTCTCTTTATAATTACACCTATCACCATTGATGAATACCTACAGCAGAATGGATCGACCAAATAACCAAGTTATTGAACTAAAAGCTAGAACAGTTCTGCTCCCTTTTCTGTTCAGCACAGTGATCCTGAGTGGATGCCAGATGACAGTCCCTCGTCCACTGATGAAACATATAGTGGTTGAGGAGCGCTCAATATCGTCTACGGTGGATGAGCAGCCCCTATCAGAGCAGCAGACGGATAAAGAGAAGCTTGAGCTAAAGCTGAAGAGACAGAAGGCTCAGCAGCGGGCAGAGGCATTAGAGGCTGAACGAGCAAGGGTCGAAAAAGAGAGAGAGGCTGCCGTTGAGCAGCGTCAACGTGAGATTCAGCAAGAAGAGGCTAGTAAAAGAGAGAGACGAGAGGCTGAACAGAAGCGGAAAATTGAGAGAGAGCAGCAGCTCGACCACTACTTAAAGCAGGTCAGCCTGGCGCTGGATGGGGGAGAGTCAGCGGTAGCTGAGGCACATATTGAGGCTTTTAAGCTGTTGAGAGGGGAAGACTCTTATAAAAATAGTGAGCTTCAGCGGCTGGTGCAGAGGTTGAAAGCAATAAGTGTGGTGTTTGCGGATCTGGAGCAGGCCAATGAGGCTGAGCAGTATCTGTTGCGGTTAATGGATGAGGCGGTCGTATTGGCACAGCAGGGTGAGCTGGAGGCCGCAAAGGAGCGGTATCATGAGGTACTGGCTCTGGCACCCGGCAACCAAGGTGCAAGAGATGGGCTAGCCACGATCACAGGGGGGGGGAAGAGAGGCCGCTCAGAAACAGCAATGAAGGCAGCTGCTCCGTTGGCGATAGAGGTACCGTCCGTAGCGAGGAAAAAGGCTACCCTCTTGAAGCATAAGGGTGAGGGGTGGGTGGTTCAGGTGGCTACGATGACAAAGGAGAAGAGGAAAAAAGCGTATGAGTTACTGGGTTCATTAAAAAAGTCTGGTTTTAGAGGGGCCTTTATCAAGAAGCAGGAGCTAGCTGGAAGACAGCTATACCGTCTGCGAATTGGGGTCTATGCAGAAAAGTGGGAGGCTGAGGAGGCTCTGAATCAACTTAACCAGAATACGCAGTACAGAGGCTACTCAGGCCGTACGATGTTTCAGAAATAGCTTTTTTATTGAGTGTAAATATCCTCATCGGACTGTATTTCCCCACTCTCCAGTTCAGCCTCAACAGCCTCACGAACATTAACAATCACCAGATCAACATTGATGTCGGCCCCTGCCAGGGGGTGGTTGCCATCCACCGTTATCTCTTGATCATTGTGGGCGGTAACGGTGACCGGAAGATCACGCTCATTTTTCTGGGTGTAGAACTGCATCCCTACACGAATCTCACCCTCCATATTGAACTGGCTTCTGGGGATGGATTGCACTTTTGACTCATCCCTCTCTCCGTAGCTCTCTTTAGGGTCAAGTGAAAAAGTGAACCGTTCTCCGGGCTGACGACCCTCAACCTGAGCCTCAATCGCCGGGAATACGGTAGCCCTTCCCTGAATGAAGGATAGTGGGTCGCTGTTATCTGTACTGTCGATAATAGTTCCCTCTTTATCAACCATTTTGTACTCAATGGTAACCACTCGATCTTGGCAAACTTTCACTCTTTCTACTCCTACAGTAAAGGCTCTTGCGAACCATTTTTTGTGAATCATAGCAGAGAATGGTTGACGGGTTGCAAAGTGGGATGCAGACTGCCTTCCATAATTTTAAATGGAGAGTAGACCGAGATGTTGTGGAATTTTATGATGCACGCCCTGATGGGGTGGTTAGGAGCCTACTATTTTCTACCGACAGAGGATGGAATTGGTATGGCCATCTTGGTCGTCTGTCTGACTCAGGCCGTGGATCAGGTTCGGGTACGCAAGGAGAAATGGGCTGAGGTGGAGGCTCTTGCTGAAGAGGAGCAGGCGCAGGCCAGCAAGGTGCTGGAGCAGAATTTGAGTCGCATTATGGCGCTGACGTTCATTCAAAACGTGGTGATCTACACACTTGTCGTGCTGCTAACTGCCCATGCGGCAAGATTGAATGGCTGGTTGTAGGTGAGCAATAATGGATAATGAGAACGAGATTGATCAGAGAGATTACTTTTACCGTAATAATGCCTATACAAAACTGACTGGAGGGGATGGAGAGGTTGCTTTGGTTGATAAACGCAATCCAAATGAGACGGTGAAACTAGAGCCCTGGCTGGCGACGGTATTTATGCTGGCAGATGGACAACATACCATTGAGGAGTTAATCAGCTACCTTCGGGCACATTATGGAGATTCGCCTCCTGAGGATCTGGAGCGTACACTCCTCTCTGTGGTAGAGCGGTTGGTGGAATCCAGTACAGTGCAGCTAAATAAAGAGCCCTACGATCTACCTTACCATCTGGCCAGGCCCATTGAGGAGCTTGACCCTGATGAGGCCAAACGCTACCTGAAGGAGGATGGCTATTACCAACTACTGCATTAACCTGGAATCCTCAGTCGAATCACGAAAATCGACGCAAGGTCTTCATGCACTTGGTAAATTTAAAAATGCACTCATCCGAGGATTCCAGGATTAAGAAGGTGTGTGAATATGATGCATGATATGGGTAATAGAGAGGTAACCCTCTCGGTGATAGGTGCCTTTGTAGCAACCTTGATGGCCTCATTCCTCAGTTATACCATTCTTGAGGGAGAGCACCTTCCTATGATTCTCGCCTCAACAGGGGCCTCAGCGATGTTGATCTTTGCCCTGCCCCATAGCCCGGTATCCCAACCCTGGAATCTGGTTGGGGGTCATGTGGTCTCTGCTATTGTGGGGATCAGTTGCCTGCTGTTGATTGAGAGTCCGCTTCTCTCCTCATCGACATCGATTGCATTGGCGATGATCTCGATGCACCTGTTCCGCTGTATGCACCCGCCGGGAGGGGCAACAGCAGTGACCGCGGCAATTGGGAGTGAGCAGATTGAGTCTCTCGGTTATATTTTTGTGGTCGTTCCCGTTATTCTCAATGCCATTATCCTCCTCTCTATTGCGATGGCAGTTGGGATGGCAAGAGAAAAAAACCCTTTCTATCAAGAGTCTTAATACTATTTTATTGCCTCTAGCCAGAGAGCAGCGTTAACAGCTTGGCCCGCTGCTGCAGTGGAGTTTTGAAAACGGCTCAGAGCTTGCTTAACTGGTATCGGGTACTTCGTCCCCCTCCGGATAGCTTTACAATACACCCTTTATCGAGCAGATCTTTCAGGTGTCGGGTAGCCGTTGCTTTACTGACCTGTGTAATTTTCTGATACTCTGACGCATTGACCGATGCTATTCCCTCCATCAATAACTGCTCAATTATCTCAGTCTGCTCTCTGGATAGTCTGGTTCTGCTCTGCTGCTGCCAGTACACTGTCTTTTTGAGTCGCTCACCCACCTGCCCTAGTGCCTGATCAAGCGCAAGGTTCACCATTTGGGTAAACCACTCCAACCAGGGTGTAATCTCCATCGTACCTCTCTGACTCTGCCCAAGCAGTGCATGATACGTTGCCCTCTCCTTCAGCATGGCAGTTGATAGTCTGTAGTAATGGCTACTCTCTGCATCGGCCTGGGCCAAAGTAAAGTCGGTTAGCAGTTGGCTGATCACTCCACTCCCCTGCTCAAATGGATCAAGGGTTTTGAACCAGAGGTGGGTGATGGCGGCCCGAAGTAGTGGATCGAGTTTGACAACCCTCTGACTCCATTTGAACCACTCAATGAAGCTCTCCAGTTCACTGTCCAGTTTTTCGGCAGGGGGTGAGTTTCTCTCCGGCAACATTGAGTCCGCCATCAAAGCACTGAGTTGAGCCATTGGATCTCTGCTCACTGTTGCTGCTTTCCGCAAACCACCCCCCTCTGTTAACGCTGACAGCAATGCGCGGTTC
>JABHIC010000343.1 GCA_018671205.1 Gammaproteobacteria bacterium | reverse complement strand
GCAACCAGTGTGCATTTGCGGTCAAAACGGGCCTCAAGTAGCGCGTCAAAAATGGTGTTCCAGCTCTCCAGGTTTTTGTAGCGCTCACCATCGGGGAGGATAACCTGCTCAACGCTGAAATCCGCGAAGGCGTTCAGGGTCTGTTGTAGGTAGAGCGGGGCAACGGTCTCATTGGTGACAATCATCACCTGACTACCGTGGACGTGAGGTCGAACCCATTGGGGGTCGCCAAGCAACTGGCTACCGATGTGGATGGGGTAACTGCGCTCTCCGAGGTCAACTGTAAGGGTCTGCATGGCTAGAGTTGTTCAATTTTGCGAATTAAGTCAGGAATGGCCTGCTGAACGGAGCGGTTATCGGTCTCGACCACCAGATCGGAGATCTCCCGATAGAGTGGGTCACGTTCATCATGGAGTCTCTGTAGCTGTTCTCGAGGGTTGTCGGTCTGTAACAGCGGGCGGTTACGGTCCATTCGGGTACGCTTGTAGAGCTGTTTAACCGAGGCACTCAGGTAGATAACCAACCCCCGTGCGGCCAGATGGGAGCGATTCTCCGGGCGCAGTATAACGCCCCCTCCTGTGGCGAGTACAACTCCTCGTTGCTGGGTTAGTTCATCAATGACGGCCGACTCACGGTTACGAAAACCAGACTCCCCCTCAATATCAAAGATAGTTGGGATAGAGACCCCTGTGCGGCGCTCAATCTCATGGTCACTATCGATGAACTGCTTACCTATCGACTCAGCCAGGCGCTTGCCAATGGTTGATTTTCCAGCGCCCATTAACCCGATGAGAAAGATGTTTTGTGTTACTGCAACCCTTGTCACGCTATTGTTTCCTTACCCATAAATCAGAAATGGCTGTTCAGTTTGTCTGGCGATGTTCCGCTGTCTGTCTATCACTCACTCAGAATCGTTGGGGTGATGAAAATGAGTAGCTCTCCTTTGCCATCACTCTCCCTCTGACTCCGAAACAGTTGCCCAATGATGGGTAGATCGGCAAGCAGCGGGACTCGATTTACGGAGTCTGTTTTTCGCTCCTCATAGATGCCGCCAATCACCAGGGTTTCGCCATCCCCAATCATCACTCGAGTCTTCACTTCACGTGTGTCGACGCTTGGCTCACAATTGTCACAGAAGATGGCCCCTACGGCATCTTTTTTTACCTGTAATGACATAATAATTTGATGGTCAGGGGTGATTTGTGGGGTGACCCTCAGCTCCATTACGGCATCCTTGAAGCTGACATCGGTGCCTCCACTCAGGGTGTCCGAACGGTAAGGGATCTGTACCCCCTGCTGAATGGTCGCCTCATAGCCGTCAGAGGTGAGAATACGAGGGCTGGCAACAATCTCGGTCTTCCCCTCCAGTTGTGCGGCGGAGAGTTCCAGATCAATCAGGCTGCCACTGGAGAGTTTGGCCAGAGTCAAGCCAATGCGTCCGGCTGCCGCAGTGATCGGCAGATTGACAGCGAGACGGTTCTCCCCTCCGCTGATAGCTGGTGTCGTTCCAGAGAGCGCCTGGTTGGCCGCCTCACTGCTGCCAGAGAGGGAGAAGCCCCACTGCTGTGGAGAGGACTCCAGATGGGTGAGGCCGAGTCGTACCCCCAGCTCGCTGCTGAAATCATTGGAAGCAATGACAATTCTGGACTCAATGAGTACCTGTTTCGAGGAGATATCCAGCTGCTCAATAAGCCGACGAATAGGTTTGATCCTCTCCTCCTGTTCCTGAATGATCAGGGTATTGGTGCGTTCATCTACGCCCAGTACACCATGAGCGGAGAGCAGCGGATTTTTGTCACCACTCTCAAGGGTCTTTTTCAGGTCAGCAGCATTGGCATAGTGGAGTGGGATCATCACTGTTTTCATCTCAGTAATGGTCTCAATAGCGGGAGGCTCTGGTGCCACTTCAGCGGCTGTCGAATCGACAGGGGGAGGAGAGACGACCAGGATACCGCTCTGTTCTGTAAGCTGTAGCCGGTTTTGTGCAATCAGCAGATCAAACGCATCTCTCCATCTCACCTGCTGTAGATGGAGTGAGGTGGTGCCACTGATTTCGCCGTTGATCAGCAGATTTTGCCCCGCACTTCGGGTAATCTTCCTCAGTGCGGAGGCGATCGGCTCCTGCTCCAGAGTGAGGTCAATCAGCAGATGTTCTGTAGGCTGCGCGGGGGTGGGGGGATCATAGAGTGAGAGGAAGAGTGTCTGCTTTTGGTGGTAGAGTTGGTAAGAGAGTCTCTTCTCCAGGGTGACTACAATACGGGTAGCGGTGTCGCTGGAGGCGACTTTCAGGGCACTAACCGGGGTTGGTAGTGCGGCGGGGGAGGCTACCGCCTGATTATCGGTATTGGCAAGATCAATGATTAGTTGATGGCTCTTCTCGAGCAGATAGATCTGGGGTTCATTGGGGGGATATTTAAACTGTAGAGATAAAGTGGCATAGTGGTGACCAGAAATGGGGGTGGGAGGCTCACTACTGAATTGGAGTGCGTGGAGCTGGTTGGTTGTTGTCGTAGCGGCCAGGGCGGCTCCATTGATGATGACGGTAACCAGCAGAGAGAGTAGAGAGGGTAGGTTCACAGTTTATCCATAGGTCAAGATCGTTTGGGAGGTCAAGAGGCGTGATGGTATCGCACTTTATTGAAGCAGGGTTGTCTGAAATCAGCGCTCACGGTTTAAGCAGGGAGCTTAAGTGAGGACTCCAGTCCAT
>JABHIC010000342.1 GCA_018671205.1 Gammaproteobacteria bacterium | reverse complement strand
GGACCCGAAGGTCTTTAAACAGATCCTTCAGTGGCACCGGGAACACCTTATCACCCTCTAAAGAGCATACCAGGAGTAGGCCGATGCGGATCTATATGCAAACCCCTCCTCTGGAAGGGGTCCCCCCACGCTTCTATCAACTACAGATTCAGGAAGATCTGCTGGATGGATGGACCCTGATCCGAGAGTCCGGGATTCAGGGCAACCGCAGTAACAACCATAAAGAGACCTATTACGAGTGCCGGGAGGATGCCGAACAGGCCCTGCTCACCCTGCGAGACCAACAGCTACGCAAGGGCTTTCAAACCACCTTTGCCACAGGCATTTCTGCAGCAGATAGCTAACTGCCAGCAGAACAATTTGCTCTCTATCCTATTGACAGTCAAGCATTATATAGAATATACTACGCGCACTTTTATAGAACAGCTCCGGGATCTGCGAGATGAAAAAAACTCTTTTTAAACAAGTAATTGCCCCCATTTTCATATTATCTATCAGCCAGATAGCTGTGGCCGAGGAGATGGCAGGAGAGCGTTTTATTGCCGCCAAAACCAGCCGAGTCGGTGCAACCGTCTCACTGGGCGGTAGTGTCACCCCTTATCGGGAGGTCAACCTAGTGGCCAAAATGCCGGGGGATGTACTCTTCCTCGCCGGTGAAGAGGGTGACCGATTCCTGAAAGGTGAGCGCCTCGCTAGCCAGGATGTTGATGCCATGCTGGCAAAACGGGAGCAGGCTGAGGCCCAGCTCGCCAGTGCCGATGCAGGAATCCGCAATGCCGAGATGCAACTGCGTAACGAGATTGAGAACCCCAACTCACAGCCCAATGCGATGATGGGGGGGCTACCCAGCATGATGACCATGTTCTCCAACCCGATGAGAAACATGAGTGGTCGTGGAGACTCCGACACCCAGCGCCAGACCAACCTCTACGGCATGAACGTACAGGTTGAGACCGCAACCAATGCCTATAATCAGGCGGCCGCGGCGATCCGTGAACTCGATGAGAACATCGAGAATGCCACAATTCTCGCCCCCTTTGATGGGGTGATTCTCAGAAAAATGGTCGAGATTGGTCAACCTGCCCAGCCAGGTGTTCCCCTCTTTCTATTTGGCGATACCAGTAAATTACAGGTCCGTGCCGAGGTACCGGCACGCCTGGTCCGTGGACTGCAAAAAGGGATGGAGCTGAATGCCCGTCTCGATCAGAGTGGCGAAATCACCCCCATCACCGTCGCAAGAATCTTTCCAATGGCAGACAGAATGGGGCATACAGTGACCGTTAAGTTTGACATTCATGCGGGCAGCACAGCCGCCCCGGGAATGTATACCGAGGTCGTTATCCCTGACCCTAGCGCTGAATCCACCAAGCTGGTGACTGTACCTAACAGTGCTGTAGTATGGCGCGGCAGCCTGCCCGCCATCTTCATCAAAAAAGGGGATGGCAACGCCCTGGAGATGCGTCTGGTTCGTGTCGGTGAGTTGGCCGACAACGGCTGGTCCAGCATTCTCTCCGGCGTACGTCCGGGTGAGCTGGTTCTTGCCAACCCCTCATCCACCACCGCATCCATCCGCTAACATTGAACGGATGCCTGCATAGTGTCGCCCGCCCGTCTACATGCAGGCATCAGAAATACCTTTAACAGGTTCAGACACTTCATGAACCGTGACCCAAGATAGAGCCCATGACTGACGATAATAAGCCATCCAATGGTGAGGAAGAGCCTCAACCACTTTCTCAGGCTGAGCAATTTCCTACGCCGGTAGACCTACAGGATATACCCGAACAGGTACTGCAAAAAGCCTCCCATAGTGAGGCTGAACTGGGATTTGCGGGCCGACTGGCCGACTCCTTCATCCACTCCCCCCTCTCTCCGCTCCTCTTCATTGCGATGATGGCTGTGGGAGTCTGGGGACTGATTGCCACACCACGTCAGGAAGACCCTCAAATATCGGTACCGATGATCGACATCTTCTTCCCGGCACCGGGTCTCTCCTCCGGTGAGGTGGCCAATCAGGTGATTGACCCCTTCGAACGGGTACTGAGTGAGATCCCTGGTCTCAAACACGTCTACTCCGCCAGTGATCGCGAGTACGGCATTATCACCCTGCAATTTCAGGTCGGTGAGGCGATGGAGGCATCGATTGTCCAGGCTCACAGCAAGATCCAATCCAACCTCGACCTACTCCCCAAGGGGATCAAGCCCCCCTCCGTAAAACCCAAAGAGGTGGATGACGTCCCCTCGGTCACCCTCACCCTCTGGTCTGAAGAGGTGGATGACGAGTATCTGAGAACGCTGGGTGTAAGCGTTCTGCAACACCTTAAACAGCTTCCTCAGACCGGCGTCGGCTTCGTCACCGGAGGACGCTCGCGACAGGTGCGAATTGAGATCCTGCCTGAGCGGTTGGCCGGCTTTGGGGTCAGTCCGGGGCAAATTGTCCACGCCATTCAGACCGCAAATACCGGCCATACTGTCGGCTCCATTGAGATGCAGGACCACTTCTACTTTGTCGAATCCGGTGGCTTTCTCTCCACCCTGGATGAGGTTAAGCAGTTAGTCGTTGGGCAGCACAATGGCACTCCGGTCTTTCTGCGCGACATCGCACATGTGGTCGAAGGCCCCCAGGAGACCAAGCAGATTGTCACCTTCTCTACCGGCCCTGCGAGCGATCATGAGAAGCCCGTTATGGATGCCGCAGCGGTCACCATTGCACTGGCAAAACAGCGGGGCTCCAATGGAGTCTCCGTGGTCAACAGCATCCTGGATGAGGTGGAAAATAACCTGAAAGGCTATCTGATTCCGGATAATGTCCATATTGAGGTCACCCGGAACTATGGGCTGAGCGCGAATAACAAGGTAAATGATCTCCTCTTCAAGCTGTTTGTGGCTACCGCTGCGGTCACCTTCCTGGTCTGGCTCAGCCTCGGCATCAAACCCTCCATTGTGGTACTGCTGACCATTCCTGTGGTTCTGGTGGGTACGGTCTTCGTGGCCATGTTGATGGGTTACACCATTGACCGGGTTAGCCTGTTTGCACTGATCTTCTCCATCGGTTTTCTGGTGGATAATGCCATTGTTATCGTGGAAAATATCTATCGCCGCTGGCTGATGGCTGGCACGATGGATACTCGTACAGCCGTTGATGCGGTACGCGAGGTGGGCAACCCAACGGTACTGGCCACCTATACCGTGGTTGCCGCACTAATCCCCATGGGCTTTGTCTCCGGCATGATGGGGCCTTACATGGAGCCCATCCCCGCACTCGGCTCGGTCGCTATGGTGCTCTCGCTGTTTGCTGCACTGATTTTTGCCCCCTGGCTGGCCATGCGTATCGTACCCACTATGGAGAAGCTGCGTGCCATGGAGGAGCGGGATGAGAAGGTGGATGAGAAACTTGATATCTTTTTCCGCAAAACCATCCTCACCCTGTCCACCAATCGAGTCCTGGGGTGGGGCTTTCTGTTTAGCCTGATTGGCAGCTTCTTTGCCGCCATCTACCTCTTCTACAACACCGCCGTACCGGTGAAGATGCTCCCCTTTGATAACAAGGCCAATTTCAGCGTTGTCATCGATATGCCCGATGGGACAGCACTCCCCACCACGGCCAACTTCACCCGTAAGGTGGCTGCAGAGCTCGCCGATATTGAGGAGATTGTCGCCACTCAGAACTACATTGCGACCTCACAACCCTTCGACTTCAATGGTCTGGTTCGCCACTACTACCTACGTCAGTTCCCCTGGCAGGCAGAGATCGCCATCCAGCTCACCGATAAGACGCTCCGCGAACGGACCAGCCATGAGATTGCCAGTATGGTTCGCGAACGGCTACAACCCATTGCTGCGGCAGAGGGGGTCGCGTTGACGGTCGTGGAGATGCCACCTGGGCCACCGGTACTACAGACCGTCGTTGCCGAGGTTCATGGCCCCGATGCGAAGACGCGCCGTCAGGTAGCCAGTGATCTTACCGAGATGTTTCAGGAGTCCGGAATCATCTCGGATGTAGATAATCTGATGCGTAGCTCTATGGAGACCTGGCGCTTTGAGATCAACCGTGAAAAAGCCTCTCGTCAGGGGATTTCCGTGGAGACGATCAACCAACACCTGGCAATGGTGATGGGGGAGTTTCAGGCCGCCACAATTTTCCAATCCCTGATTCTGGAGCCCACCTATATCGTATTGACGATTCCGGTAGAGAAACGCTCTCACCTCCACCGTCTGGGAGACCTTCCGGTAATGACGATGGATCAGCGGACTATTCCACTCTCCGAGCTAGGCAAGTTTGTCAAGGTCGAGCGTGACCCCATTATCTTCCACAAGGATCTGCGTTCGGTTGAGTTTGTGGTGGGTGATGCCGTGGGTCGACTGGGGGCTCCCATCTATGCCATGCTGGATGTTGAACGCATTCTGGAGGAGAGAGGGTATGTCACGCCAGACGGGGTTACCCTGCGTAGCGGTGTGTACACAGGCGCCCCTGCCAATGACAAGCAGAGCGGTTTCGAGTGGGGCGGGGAGTGGACCGTCACCTATGAGACCTTCCGTGATATGGGTATCGCCTTCGGGGTAGCCCTGGTGGGGATCTACATGCTGGTCGTCTGGGCCTTCGGTAACTTCGTCATCCCGGCCATCATCATGTCTCCTATCCCTCTCACCCTGCTCGGTATCGTACCCGGCCACTGGATCATGGGGGCAGAGTTCACCGCGACCTCAATGATTGGCTGGATTGCCCTGGCCGGTATTATCGTGCGGAACTCCATTCTTATGGTTGACTTCACGATGCACGCATACCGAACCGGCACTCCGCTACAGGAGGCGGTGATCCTCTCGGCCAAGTCGAGAACTCGCCCAATCCTGATTACTGCACTGGCACTGGTACTGGGCTCGGGGGTTATTCTGCTCGACCCCATCTTCCAGGGTATGGCGGTCTCCTTACTGTTTGGTGTATTCATCTCTACACTACTGACCCTGGTGGTGATCCCGCTAGGCTGTATCAGTGCCGGAGAGAAGGTCTTTATGGAGGCCAAAGACCTGGAGAGAGAGGAGCCGTAACCACCTCATCAAGCATTACCCAAAAAGGTGCTGGAAGAGAATTCCAGCACCTTTTCTGTTTTTGCCATACAACGGAAGGGCACCTGAATTAAAATCAGCCCAATCTTATCGATTCAGTCAAAGAAAAAGGATCTTCCAATGACCAAAGTATATGAAATTATGACCTCAGACCCTGTAGTGGTTCATGAGGATGCCTCTCTCTTTGAGGCACGCTGCCTGATGGGAAGCCACCAGGTTCGTCACCTGCCGGTCACCAACTCGGATGGAGCAATGGTGGGGCTCTTTACCCAGCGCGACCTACTGGCCTGTACCGTATCTATCCTCGCGGATGTCGATCAGGAGACCCAGGATGAGCTGGAGCGAGGCATTCCGGTTCTGGAGGTAATGACAACCTCCCTCGAGATGGTCTATGAGGACTCTGATGTGGTGGAGGTGGCTGACCACTTCCTCAAACATAGCTATAGCTGCCTGCCGGTACTGGAGGATGGACGACTGGTTGGCATTATTACAGAATCCGATTTTATCAAGCTAAGTAAGAAGCTGTTACAAGAGCAGGGCTAGTCCCCCCGCTAGTCCCCTATAGATTGATCCCGATAGGAGCTTGGTCTATAATTCCCGCCCCATTCTCTAGGGGAGAGAAGCCTCTCCCATTCACTGAAATTTAAAGAATTTTATGAATAGACCTGCACCAGTAACTGAAAAAAACCATGACTTTGGCGCAATGTATCGCCCGGAGTTTGAACACGACAACTGTGGATTCGGCCTGATCGCCCACATGGATGGCGTCCCCAGCAATGGACTGGTGGAGACCGCCATTGAGTCTCTCAACCGTATGACCCACCGGGGTGCCATTGCTGCCGATGGTAAATCGGGGGATGGCTGTGGACTGTTAATGAAACAGCCCAAGGGGTTCATGCAGGCCATTGCGGCTGAACAAGGCTATACCCTGAATCAGAACCACGCAGTCGGTATGGTCTTTCTTAATCAGGATGAGGAGAAGGCCGCCAGTGCGCGATCCCTGCTAGAGCAGAATCTGTCGGCACAGGGGCTGGAGGTACTGGGCTGGCGTATCGTACCTGTCGATGCAGAAAATGGCTGTGGTGATCACGCCCTTGCGATCCTGCCACAGATTGAGCAGATCTTTGTCAATGCGCCCACCGATATGGATGAGATTCATCTGGAGCGTGCGCTATTTATTGCCCGCCGCCAGACCGAAAAAGTGGTTGAGCCCGAGGATGAGTTCTTCTATATCCCCAGCCTCTCTGCCCGGGTAATCTCCTACAAAGGGCTGGTGATGCCGGAATACCTGCCCATATTCTATAAAGACCTGAAGGATAAACGTTTTGAGTCGGCGCTCTGTGTTTACCATCAGCGTTTTGCTACCAACACCCTGCCTCAGTGGCGACTGGCCCAGCCGTTCCGACAGTTGGCACACAATGGGGAGATCAATACGGTGCAGGGGAACCGCAACTGGTCGGTTGCCCGTGCAATGAAATTCAAGACCCCACTGATTCCCGATATGGATGCGGTACGTCCACTGGTATCAATGAGTGGCTCCGACTCCAGCAGCCTCGATAATATGCTGGAGGCACTGCTGATGGGGGGTATGGATATCTTCCGTGCAATGCGCCTGTTGATACCGCCCGCCTGGCAGAATATCGAGCAGATGGACCCCAACTTGCGCGCCTTCCACGAATATAACTCGATGCATATGGAGCCGTGGGATGGCCCCGCCGGTATCGTATTGACGGATGGTCGCTATGCCGCCTGCACGATGGATCGTAACGGTCTGCGCCCTGCACGCTGGGTGATCACCAAGGATCGTCATATCACCCTCGCCTCCGAGATCGGGGTTTATGAGTATGACCCTGCCGATGTCGTACAGAAAGGGCGTCTTGGCCCCGGAGAGATGATTGCTGTGGATACCGCCACAGGCGAGTTACTGCTTCCGGGAATGGTTGATGATGATCTGAAGAGCCGTCAACCCTATAAAAAATGGCTGGGAGAACACACGGAGCGGCTGGCAACCCAGATCCACAGCCCGGAAGATCTACTGGATGATGTCGATCAGGAGCTGTTCCAGGCCGCCCAGAAACTATTCCAGGTCTCCTTTGAGGAGCGCCAGGAGGTACTTCGGGTACTCGCAGTCAATGGTCAGGAGGCGATCGGTGCGATGGGGGATGACACCCCGATTTCGGTACTCTCTCAGCACAACCGCTCTCCCTATGACTACTTCCGTCAGCAGTTTGCCCAGGTGACCAACCCACCGATTGACCCTCTGCGTGAACAGATCGTGATGTCACTGGAGACCTGCTTTGGTCGTGAGCTCAACATATTTGAGGAGATCGAGGATCACGCACATCGTCTGGTGGTCGACTCCCCCATCCTCTCCAAGACAAAGTTCCGCCTGCTGGTCAACCACAGTGATGCGGCCTATGCCAACACACTCATTGATTTGGGCTACAACAGCGGAACCCTGAAAGAGGCCATTGAGGCGATCTGTGAACAGGCCGAGGCAGCCATTCGTAGCGGTAAATCGTTGATTGTACTGAGTGACCGTAACCTCTCTGCAGAGAAGAGTGTGGTCCATGCCCTGCTTGCAACGGGCGCGGTCCACCACCACCTGGTGCAGACCGGGCTACGTTGTGATGCTAACCTTGTGGTAGAGAGCGGAACCGCCCGTGATCCACATCAGTTTGCTACCCTGATCGGCTATGGTGCCAGTGCCATCTACCCCTGGCTCAGCTACGAGATTATCCGTGAGCTGGTCGAGAGTGGCGATATCCAGGGGCTCAGCTTCCACCAGGCAAGCAGCAACTACCGAAAGGGGATCAATAAAGGGCTCCTCAAGATCCTCTCCAAGATGGGGATATCCACCATTGCCAGCTACCGTGGCGCACAACTGTTTGAGGCCGTCGGTCTCTCACAGGAGGTGGTTAACCTCTGTTTCCGGGGCACCACCTGCCGAATTGAGGGTGCCCGCTTTGAGGATCTGGAAGAGGAGCAACAGAATCTGGCGAAACTCGCCTGGAACCCTCGCAAGCAGGTTGACCAAGGCGGCATGCTCAAATTTATGCATGGCGGTGAGTACCACGCCTACAACCCGGATGTGGTAAAGAGTCTGCAACAGGCGGTACGTAGTGGCAATATAGCGGACTACAAAGTCTATGCCGACCACGTCAACAACCGCCCCATCGCAACTCTGCGCGATATGCTGGCGTTGACCGAAACAGAGCCGTCCATACCCCTCGAGGAGGTGGAGTCCTGGGAGATGATCGCCAGACGTTTCGATACCGCTGCGATGTCTCTTGGAGCACTCTCCCCAGAGGCACATGAGGCGTTGGCGATCGCCATGAACACCATTGGAGGACGCTCAAATTCTGGTGAGGGGGGTGAAGACCCTGTTCGCTACGGCACCAACAAGGTCTCCAAGATCAAACAGATCGCCTCGGGTCGCTTCGGCGTCACCCCTCACTACCTCTCCAGCGCAGAGGTACTGCAGATTAAGGTGGCACAGGGGGCGAAACCCGGAGAGGGAGGACAGCTACCGGGACAAAAGGTCAATGAACTGATCGCACGTCTGCGTAACTGTAACCCTGGCACGACCCTGATCTCCCCCCCTCCTCACCACGACATCTACTCGATTGAGGATCTGGCACAGCTGATCTACGACCTCAAGCAGGTCAACCCACGTGCGCTCGTCTCTGTAAAACTGGTATCTGAGGCGGGTGTCGGCACAATTGCTGCCGGAGTTGCCAAGGCCTACGCTGACCTGATTACCATTGCCGGACATGATGGTGGCACCGGTGCCAGTCCACTCACCTCGGTGAAATATGCAGGCTCTCCGTGGGAACTGGGGCTCTCCGAGACCCATCAGATCCTGCGTGCCAATGATCTGCGTGACAAGGTACGACTACAGACCGATGGTGGTCTGAAGAGTGGACTGGATGTGGTCAAAGCAGCCATCCTTGGTGCAGAGACCTTTGGCTTCGGTACCGCACCCATGGTTGCGCTGGGCTGTAAATATCTCAGGATATGTCACCTTAACAACTGTGCCGTGGGTATCGCGACCCAGGATGAGCGACTGCGTTCCGACCACTTTATCGGGATGCCGGAGATGGTGATCAACATGTTCCGCTTCATTGCTGAAGAGGTGCGGGAGTGGATGGCGAAGCTGGGGGTACGCACGGTTGATGAACTGGTAGGCCGTACCGAACTGCTCGACCTCATAGAGGGCAAGAGCAGTAAACAGCAGCATCTGGATCTCTCCCCTCTGCTCAACCGCGAGGCCGCAGAGCGGTTGGCCGATAAGCCACAGACCTGTACCCAACCCAAGAACACCCCCTTTGATAAAGGGGAGCTGGCAGAACAGATGGTGAGCGATGCACTCAGTGCCATCGAGAACCAATCGGGTGGCCATTTTGAGTACAACGTACGGAATACCCACCGCTCGATTGGTGCCCGCCTCTCAGGGGAGATTGCCAAGCGCCACGGTAACCATGGTATGAGTGCCTCCCCCATTGAGCTGAAACTCATCGGCACCAGTGGTCAGAGCTTTGGCGTCTGGAATGCGGGGGGACTCAATATGACCCTGGAGGGCGATGCCAACGACTATGTCGGCAAAGGGATGGCTGGAGGTAAGCTAACCCTGTTCCCGCCTGAGGGGAGTCTGTTTCGTAGTCACGAGACCCCGATCATGGGTAATACCTGCCTCTATGGTGCCACTGGTGGTGCACTCTATGCATCAGGTACGGCAGGTGAGCGTTTCGGGGTACGCAACTCAGGGGCAGTTGCCGTCATTGAGGGGTTGGGCGACCATGGCTGCGAATACATGACCGGTGGTCAGGTCACTGTGCTCGGCCCCACCGGGATCAACTTTGGTGCGGCAATGACCGGCGGCTTCGCCTACATCCTCGATATGGATAATGGATTTGTCGACCGCTACAACCATGAGATGATCGATATCCACCGCATCACCCCGGAGATGATGGATGGTCACCGCCAACATCTGCACGATACTATTCAGACCTTTGTCGCAGAGACCGGAAGCCGATGGGGACAGACCATACTCAACCAGTGGGATGACTTTGTATCGATGTTCTGGCTGGTTAAGCCCAAAGCACTGGAGCTGGATTCACTGCTGAGCATGCAGAAG
>JABHIC010000341.1 GCA_018671205.1 Gammaproteobacteria bacterium | reverse complement strand
TCTCATCAATGCGGTTCTCCAGCGGGGTTCCACTGAGGACAAAAAGGAAGGGACTTTTCAGTGCCTTAACGGCCTGTGCTGTTTTGGTCTGCCAGTTCTTGATCCGCTGCGCCTCATCCAGAATGATCAGGTCGGGAGCCAGCATCTGCTGTAGTTCATCGCCATCGTAGAGTACCTGCTCATAGTTGGCGAGGTAGAAGAAATGGTTCTGGCGATAGAGCCGTAGACGATCCGCACGACTGCCCTGGATAATCAGGCTGGAGCGCTGGGTGAATTTATCGATCTGCTCCTCCCATTCGGTCTTTAGTGAGACCGGAGAGAGAACCAGTACCCGCTCAATGCGGTGAGTCTGAGCCAGCAGCTCTGCCGCAGCGATTGCCTGCACGGTCTTGCCCAGCCCCATCTCATCGGCGAGGATAGCGCGACTCTTGAAGGCGAGATGGATGGCCCCCTCCTGTTGATACTCGTAGAGGGGGAGCTTAAGCAGATCCAGGCTCCGTTTTCCTACGGCCACATCTTTCAGGAAGCCACTCCGTTTCTGCTTGCGCTCTGCCTCCTGTTGAAGCTGCTCCAGCCAGGGCGCAATCAGCCGGGAGATACGGAGCAGGTTATGGCTGCGGGTGGGCAGCGTATCAACCGCCTGCTGCACGGCAGCCATTCCGGTCAATGGGTCAGCCAGTAGCTCACCCTGTGCAGAAAAATAGGGAGAGAGATGTTGGTAGAGGGTACTGTTTTTGCGTACCCGCTCAGGCCAGAGGATACGGATGGTGGGTTGAGGTTGTTGGTGAGCGGCGTTGGACTCGGCAATGCGTCGATCGAGCCAGATCTCTGTCGTGGATGGGGTTGGAGGCTGTTGGCGGAGCAGAACGGCCTCAATATGTTTGCAGGTGCCGAGCCCATTGCTCTCAAAGTCACGGCAGCTACAGCTGTTGATGCGCTGATCGAACGCACGTAACTCAATCTGGTAGTGGGCCGCTGTCTCGGTGGAGAGGGTCCACTCCCCCCGGGCAGGATTCGGTGCCTGAATCTCGAATCGCTCTCTCTCTGCCCGTTGGCGTCGGCGCTCAATCTCCTCTGCATCGGTTGTGAGCCAGCCGATACCCGTAGAGGGTTTGGGGGGTCTGGTGTTTTTTTTCGGCACTTTGGTTGCTCCCAAAACGGGTGGGTGACCCGGTTCAATATTAACTCTGCCCCTCTCGCCGGACTGACTGGAATGCACGGTTTCGGAAAGGCGGTGTGGGGGCTGCTGCTGTCGCCACTTGACAGAGTATCATTAAACCGTACTATAGCTCGCCATTCAAGGTGCTGAATGGAGGGGGCAATCAGTTTCACTCCAGCAGAAAAGTCACATCGGTAGGAGAACAGGCATGGAGAAAATTAAATGAGGTTGATTCGAAATATTCTTGCTGTAGTGGGTCTAATCACCCTCTTAGGGGGAGGGGTATTGTTGGCAAAGTTGCAGCCGGCCTATTCCGAGTTCGACCCCCAGGCACTATCCATTTACGTGGATTTTGTCGAAAAGCTACTGGAGTCCAGGGACCCCGGTGTTGCGATGACATGGTCGGTGCCGGTTGATGAGGGTATCAGTGTTGAGGAGGTGAAAGAGTCTCTCATCAGTATTGCCACCGACCACAGCTTCAACTATGTGGGAGAATCTGCCTTCTACAAGGCGGTGGAGGCGGTTACCGGAGAACCTTATCGTCATGTGAGTTTTCTCTCATTTTGTGACGCCAGAGTCGGGAAGCTGATGGTCGACTACCGGGATGCCTATACCGGTTTTATGCCCTGCCGGGTAGCGGTCATGGAAGATAAAGAGGGCCGGATCTGGTTGCACTCGATGAACCTGGACCTGATGATTTTTGGTGGAAAGGAGTTGCCCCCTACATTGAAAAAAGAGGCACTGCGTGTCTGGGAAAATATGAAAGCGATGATGGAAGGTGCAGCCAGCGGAGACTTTTAGAAGAGATTAGAGCGTGAACGGAGTGATTCAAGGGAGTACTAGCTCAATATGAGGCCCGCACAACTGATGGCCATCCTGGAGCGAGAGTATCAGAGCACGGCCTCTGGTCACCACACCCCGGTTATGCTCTGGGGCGCGCCGGGGGTAGGTAAATCCGATATGGTGGCGCAGATTGCGGCTCAGGGAGCGGGGGGAGTGGTGGATATTCGCCTCTCGCAGATGGAGCCGAGTGACCTGCGGGGTATCCCGTTCCATAAGGATGGGCTGGTGGAGTGGTCGATCCCCTCTCTGTTGCCGGATCTGGAACGTCATGGGGCCCGAGGCATTCTCTTTCTTGATGAGATCACCTCGGCACCACTTAGCGTCTCTGCGGCAGCCTATCAGCTGATTCTGGATCGTCGTCTGGGGGAGTACGAGGTGCCTGAGGGGTGGGCTATCTTTGCTGCGGGTAATCGACAGGGGGATCGTGGCGTCACCTACACCATGCCAGCACCATTGGCCAACCGCTTCTCTCACTATGAGGTGGAGGTTCATCTGGATGATTGGGTGAGCTGGGCCTGGAGTCATGGGGTGGATGAGCGGGTAATCGCCTTTCTTCGTTTCCGTCCAGAGCTACTTTTTGACTTCGATCCAGCCCACAACCCGGTCGCCTTCCCCACCCCCCGTTCATGGGAGTTTGCCCACCGTGCACTACAGAAGTTTGATGGTGAGGCCGCGTTACTGCGGGGTGCATTGCAGGGGTGTGTTGGCAGTGCGGCAGGTATTGAGCTGGCCGCTTTTGTCGATAATCTTCATAACCTGCCAGATCTGGATCAGATTTTATCCGGAGCAGGGGGGGAGGTGCCGAAGAAGATTGATCTGCAGTATGCGGTGGCAACCGCACTGGTCGGACGTGCGATCAAACTCAGAGACGAGGGTGGGCTGACGGAGGCGCTGGGTCATATCCTCGACTACGCTAACCGTTTTCCACAGCGAGAGATGGGAGTGATGCTGGTATCGGATCTCCACCATGCCATTGGTGAAAGGCTATTTGCGGTGCCGCAGTTTGGGGCATGGGCGAAGGCCATTGCCGATGTGATGCTGTATGAGTGAGCGGAGTTCTGGCGTAACGACCAAACTCACTGCAGCACGTACCAGGCTTATTCTGGAACGCCCCTTCCTTGGGGCACTGGTGTTGCGCCTGCCGTTGCGAGAGGCGGGAGAGTGGTGCAAAACCACGGCTACCGATGCCCGTTCAATCTACTACAACCATGACTATATCGCAGCGCTGAGTCCGAAGCAGGTGCAGTTTATGTTGGCGCATGATG
>JABHIC010000340.1 GCA_018671205.1 Gammaproteobacteria bacterium | reverse complement strand
TCAGTCCTCTGCTCTACCAACTGAGCTATCTGGCCAAACTGTTTCGCTATCCTTACGAACAGGGAGGCGTATTGAAGCGCATCACGGCGTCCTGGTCAAGCAATTGGTCGATATCCCTCTGGATTTTCAACCTCTCCACCAAAAAAGAAGGCATCCATCTGCTCCTCCAGAAACTTTCTTGATTTTGCATCTGCCATATTAAGGCGATGTTCATTGATCAGCATCGTCTGCTGTTGTATCCATTGCCTCCACCCTTCCGCAGAGACATGCTCAAAAATTTTCTCTCCTAATGGCCCAGGATAAGGAGGACGCTCCAGACCCTCCATTATCTCGCCTAGCTTTACACACTGTACTTTTCTGGTCATATACTTTTACCTTGCTGTAACTGTTGAATGATTCGTTGCACGGGCGCTGGTAAGCCTCTCTGGTTTACCGTATCTAGTGTAACCCACTCGGCACCCTCAATTCTGGGCTTCGGTGGTCGCCTGAGTTTGATGTAGAGTGGGTTGATCTGTAGGTGGAAATGGGTAAAAGTGTGCCTTATGTTCTTCCACTGTTCTGGCTCAGGAAGCGCAGACTCCTCTTTAAGTTTGCTCCATTGTTGGGTAGATTGCAGTTCTGGAAAGCTCCAGAGCCCGCCCCAAATACCCTGTTCCGGTTGTCGTTGAAGGAGCACCTCTTGATCGTCACAATGAAAGAAGATCAACATGCTGCAATCACGCGTAGGCAATGTTTTTCCAGGCTTGGGATGTGGTAGCTGCTCAACCAGCCCTTTCTCTCTTGCTACACAACTATTTTCTAATGGACATGTGATGCATTCCGGCTGCTTTCGAGTACAGACCGTGGCCCCCAAATCCATAATTGCCTGGGTATACTCACGGCATGATGAGTCTGGCATATGCCTCTCTGCATGTGACCATAGTTGACGTTGTACATTGCTTTTCCCGGGCCACCCCTTCACGCCATGATAGCGGCACAAAACCCTTTTTACATTTCCATCCAGTATCGCTTCCGGGATCTCGTACGCAAGTGAGAGTATAGCGGCAGCAGTTGAACGACCGATACCAGCCAGTTGTTCCAGTGCATCCCGACTGGTTGGCACAACCCCATCATATTGGACACAAACCTGCCTTGCGGCCCGATGAAGATTTCGTGCTCGCGCATAGTACCCAAGGCCTGACCAGTGTGCCAATACCTGATCCTGGTCAGCGGAGCCCAGTGTACAAACATTGGGAAATCGATCTATGAATTTTTGATAATAGGGGATAACGGTCTCAACCCGAGTCTGCTGTAGCATGATTTCCGAAACCCAGACTCGATAAGGGTCTCGGTTCTGCTGCCAGGGAAGTCCTTTGCGACCATGGCGCCTGGCCCACGGCACAATGCGGGGTGCGATCTCTTCCATTAGAGGTAATACCTGATTAAATTACTTGTGTATTATGTGAGGTGGTGGCATAATACATAAGTTCGTTGAATATTGATATCGGCATCCTCCCAGATGTGAGATCCCTTCTGTTCACGATTTGATGCTGTATCTCGAAGCTACAATATCAAGTTGATGAAGTTCAGAATCAGGTGGTTACCTCCCATATAGATCACCGGATAGACGAGCCTCTCCAGTCCTCATCTCTGATGGGGGCTGGATTTTTTTGCAGGATCACTTTTCGGTTTAGGCACTACCGACAACAATTCTATTTTTACCCTTATCCCTCGCCTCGGTGAGAGCCCTCTCAACCCCCTGAACCACACCATCCAGCCCAATATCACTAACTACCTCAGCTACACCTATGCTGACCGTAACGATATCCACAGGGACAAAATCCTTGTCGTTGACCAGTTCCCGAATTCGTTTTGCCGCCTTTAATCCACCGGACTCTCCGGTTTCTGGAGTCAGCACTGCAAACTTGGCCTCCTCTATGCGAAACAGGATATCGGTATCTCTCAATAGATCCTCAAGTAGTAACACAAACTCAACCAGAACCTTATTGGCAACTGCTTTGCTGTGCAATTTATGGATCTTTTGAAAATCATCAATCTCAATCATTAATAATGAGAGTTGCTGATGATAGCGTCCACGGCGCACAAACTCATACGCGGCCATCTCACCGAATGCTTCAGCATTAAGAGCACCAGTAATCGGGTCGCGCAATCCTGTTAGCTGCTCCACCCCCTGTTTCTGGAGTGCCATATCAATCGCAATACTTCCTGTCCCAATCAGCTTGTTGTTGCTGTCAAAAACAGGGAACTTGGTGACATAGAACTGATACATTCTCCCATCATGGGGAATTAGCTCCTCAAAGATGAGCACCTCTCTCTTCTCCTGCACCATACGGTCTGTTTTAGAGCCCGCTGCTGCAATCTCTGCCGTGTAATCTCCGTGGTGCTGTTTGCCCAGGATATCAACAAGCTGAACCCGGAACATGCTCATCCACTTCTGGTTTACCAGGATAAAGTTGCCATCCAGATCCTTGAAACAGATCACGGATTCGGTGTTTGTCATCAATGACCTCACCATATCTCTGCTATTCATTGTTACGACCTGTTCACCATAATGGTTAGAGAAATTGGGAAATTGGAGCGGGTGATGGGAATCGAACCCACATTTGAAGCTTGGGAAGCTCCAG
>JABHIC010000339.1 GCA_018671205.1 Gammaproteobacteria bacterium | reverse complement strand
TTAAATTAGATGCCGTACAGGTGGTTTGTGAGCGATTGAAAGCAAAATGAGCAAGAGGTACGGGGGTGGACTAAAAAACATGTTTTTGCTGAAAAAGCCTGTCAAGGATTATTTTCCGTTAACACCCCTGAATAGTTACTAACCATTAATGTCTTGGGGCAGACCACGGTAAACTGGAGCTTCTGCTGCTTATAGGTGAGTGCCGCCAAATGGATGGCTGCCTGGATTACCTGCGCTAACACAAACCACTCATGGTGGCGTGGTTGACTGTTGCTTCTGCTGAACTGGGTGAGTGTCTTGATAATATGGTTGACCCGCTCCGTTTGGGTCAGGATGTCGTGGTAGGCTTGCTGTGGGCCGCCATCTACGTCGGACGGCGAGAGGTGCTGCAAATTTTGCACGATAGAGGAGATTCCCGTAATGGGATTACCAATCTCATGGGCTACGCCGGCGGCCAGTTTACCAATAGAGGCGAGGCGATCATTATGTGTCAGCTCTGACTTTAGACGTTTCAGCTCTGTGACATCCTCAATCAACAGTACGGCCCCTTCATGGTGATGCTGCCGATTCTGATAGGGCTCAATATAGGAGGAGCGGTGCAGATTGAACCATGAGGCTTTTGGGTCAGCTTGTGAGGGGATATGGTAGAGGTGATCTTCAGTGGCGTTGAGCAGCTGTTGGATGAGGGAGAGCCAGGGTTCATGGAGTGCCTCGATATTTCTTCTGCGAGCATCACTTCCGGTGATACCGGTCAGCTCTGCCATCATATCGTTCCAGAACATAATGTTGTGGTTTTCATCTGTGACACAGACGCCAATAGGCAGTTTCTGAAGAATCTGCCGCTGTATACGGCGCAACTCATCCAGCTCAGCACTGAGCCCCCTCAGCTCCATATTTGAGCTTTCCAGACGCTCTTCCATATGGTGTATCGAGTCAGCCAGTGCCGTTTTTCCCTCGGTATCGAGATGGAGATGCTGGTTGATGATGATATGAGAAAGTTGAGGTCCAATGAGACCCGAAAGGTTCTGTTCTAACCGTTCACGGAGCTGGCGTAATTCTGTGGGGCGAGACTCTTCCGTAGTGAGATTAAGTTCTCTCAGCGCCTGATTAACCTCCCTCCGGGCTGTCTCATCCCCCAGGCTGGCAGAGAGTGCGTGACAAAACTCATCCGGTGAGGTGGCGGTAACCACACCTTGTCGAGGGAAAAAACTCTCGGTGCAACAGACTTGAGCCGCCTCATACTCTGCGTTGGACTGTCGGGTGATTCGGGTGACCGCAATGAATAGTATGCTATTGACAGTGAGGGACAGTAACGTGGAAAATTCCCAAGAGGACATGCCCGGAGGGGGATGTAGATTATCCCAACCGCTGGAGAGATGGATCAGGTTGGAGTGGTGTAACAGCGGCAGAATCAAGGTTACAAACCAGGTAGTAATCCCGCCCAGTAGCCCCCAGATCATACCGCTACGGGTTGCCTCTTTCCAGTAGAGCAGGCCGACAATCCCCGGAATAAACTGAGCGACTGCGACAAATGAGATTAACCCCAACTGTACAAGCCCTTCATTATGTTGGAGTGCGGTATAGAAGAGATAGCCAGCAAAGATCGTCAGTACTACCAATATCCGCCTGACCCATAGCAGCCACTGGTAAAGATTGATAGAGGGTGTAGGGTAGTTGAGTGGGAGAATGAGATGGTTGAGGCACATTGAGGTAAGGGCCAGCGTGGTCACAATAATCATTGAGCTGGCTGCAGAGAGGCCGCCAATGAAGGTGAGGGTAGGTAACCAGGAGATTTGACTCTGCAGTGCAATACCGAGGATGTAGTAGTCTGCCGGAATATTTAATTCAAGCTCTTCTCCCGCCCATAGCAGGAGGGGAACTGAAAGATTAAAGAGTAGCAGGAAGAGGGGAAAAGCCCAGCTTGCTGTACGCAGGTGGCGATGGTTGAGGTTCTCCGAGAAGAGCATATGAAACTGTCGGGGGAGAAGGAAAGCGGCTGCAAATGCCAAAAATAGTAGTGTTGCCCAGGGACCCTGCTGGATCGGCTGATAAAGTGACTCTGTTGCTTCGGGGTGTTCCAGTAACCACTGATTGAGCCCACCAAAACCATCAAATAACCCAAATAGTGCAACCAGTGCAACGCTGGAGATAGCAATCAGTTTTATCAGGCTCTCAATAGCGATGGCCAGTACTAAGCCATGGTTCTTTTCCCGGCTGGAGATATGTTTTGCACCAAACAGGATAGCAAAAAAGGTGATCAGTACACAGTATCCCAGTGCAATCATATGAGAAGGGATCTCTTGCGTCAGCACATGAAGAGACTCTGTAATTGCACGGATCTGTAGTGCCAGATAGGGAAGGGTTCCCAATAACATAAACAGGGTGACCAGTACGCCGGCAAACTGGCTACGGTAACGAAACGCAAACAGGTCAGCGAGAGAGGAGAGCTGATGCTGCGTGGTTAAACGTAGAATAGGACGTAGAATGACCGGACTCAACATGAAGGCAACGGTTACCCCAATGTAGATCGCAATAAACTGGTATCCCTCTGATTGCGCAAAGCCAACGGACCCATAAAAGCTCCAAGAGGTGGCATAGACCCCAAGCGAGAGGGTATAGACCCAGGGGTTGTTGACCCAATGCTCTGGAATGGTGCCACGATCCGCAAGGTGAGCAATCATCGATAAAATCAGCAGATAGATGATGCCCGATACGAAAAGGAGGGTGAGATCAGAGGAGATCATCTTACGGGCTATTGATCAGTGCAATGAAGAGAATAACCCCCCCCCACAACAGGTAGAGGGTGTACCAGGGGCTATCCATACTGCTCCACCACTGCATCAGAGGAGAGGTGAGTGCGATCAGGCAGACAACTGTAACCAGTATGGCGGGGAGTCTCTGCTCTTTTTTCGGTTGATCGGGACGCATGTTGGAAGTGTATCCAGTGTTACCATAGGTAACAATAGTGCGACCCCTAATTATGTTACGGTAAAAGCCAGCTTATTGGTCAGCAATCGCTTAAATGAGCTCTGTTTTGTATCTATATTGGTAACTATTCAGGGGTGTTAACGGAAAATAATCCTTGACAGGCTTTTTCAGCAAAAACATGTTTTTTAGTCCACCCCCGTACCTCTTGCTCATTTTGCTTTCAATCGCTCACAAACCACCTGTACGGCATCTAATTTAA
>JABHIC010000338.1 GCA_018671205.1 Gammaproteobacteria bacterium | reverse complement strand
TGGCAATCTAAACGGTTCAATTTTGTGAACCCAGTGTCTCTATCCACTGTGCGGGTTGATGCCACGGGTGAAGGTACGTTTACCTACTCCTCCGACTTGGGTGGATGGGCGGGAATGTTCCTGTTTCAGGAGGGCAAGCACACCTATCGTTTACCTGCAGGGCTGATTCGAGAGCTGGAGTTCACGATTGCTGGTGCTGCAGAGATTCGCTTGGTTGAGTTTGCAAGCTCGATTGCGGAGTTGCATCATGGATAGGCTTCCCATCCCTTCGCTCTTAACTATCTCGGATTTTAGTGTCCGTAGCGTGTTGTTGCCGATAGTAGAGCGTCTGGAGTCCTTGGAGAATAATTCAAGTCAGATTGAGCCTGTTGTTGCACAGGGTGCGATAGAGAAGTCGCTTCTAGTGGCTCAGAACCGAGCAGTTCAGCAGTCTGGAACACCCTATACTGCGAAGAAGTTGCAGCAGGATCTACTGTCCGGGGTTAAGGGTATTTTGGCGCAGGCGGGTGAGGATTATTTGCTCAAGGTGGATAATGATAACGCGACAATTGCCTTTGCTCACCGAGAGGTGCTGCAGGGTAATTTTACTGACATTGGTAACGTCACTGGTATTCCTGCGGGTGCGGCGTATCGTCCGGGCATGGTACTCGCCTCCGGTGGTATCGGTATGGGTTATGCCGATGCAGAGGGTGGGTGGCACAATGCTGTGGCAATTGGCGCAGATGGTAATGCCTCATTTGAAGGCTCAGTGAATGCTACTTCTGGTAATTTCGCAGAGAGCATTACCGTAGGTAGCTTCACCCTGTCGGATATCGGGCTAGGTAAGTTGGCTCATGACTGGGGTAACCATGCGGATCAAGGTTATCTGACTTCAATTCCCTATATCCCCACCTACACCACAACAGATTTGCAGAATGACCTACAGGCAGGTTATGCGCAGGTGATCGGTGATGCGGCGTTCTCTAATTCGGGGAATCTGTTGATTGGTAGTGAGAGTGACGGTGTGAAGATTAGCCAGTCTGGTATTGCGGCAAAGCGTGGTGGGGCTGTTCAGTTCTCGATTGATTCATCGGGTAATGCCAGTTTTGCAGGAAACATCAACGGTGCTGGCGGTAATTTCACGGGGACGGTGCTGGCTAATAAGATCTCTGCGGGAGTATTAACCGGACACAATATACGAGGGGCGAGCATCTGGGCTACTCAGGATCAGGATAATGTAGGTGCGATGGTCGCTGGTAACGGTGTCAAAACGCCGTTGCTGGGTAATGCGGAAGGGGCTTATAGCTCTGCCCATGGCTTCGGGGCGGTTGGTGTTGCAACAGGATCGGTCGTAGGGGCTTACACGCTGGGTGGTGTCGCGGGTGTAGTTGTCCCTGATATCGATCAAGCCAACGGGGTATATGGCGAGTCATACGGGACTGGAGTTACTGGGGTCACCCGCTCTGCTGATGGGGTGGGGGTATCTGCGATTAGCTCGCCGGGAGGAATGGGGCTTTATGTTCAGGGTTCATTCATGTGGAACGGTGTCGAGTATGCCAATTTCTCCGATATAGCGTCCGGTGCAACAATCCATAGCGGAACGGGTATTCCTGCTTCTGGTTTAGGGGCGAATGGCGACATCTACGTTAAATACTGATGGCCATCTACACAAAAGCTGGCGGCACATGGAGTGATGGACAAGAGATTAGCGTAAAGGCTGGAGGGGTATGGCGTGAAGCACAGGAGGTGTTCGTTAAGCAGAACGGGGCTTGGGTGTCCGCTTACTCGGCTGGACCTTGTAGATATTCGTATAGCTACTCATACGACTATAACTACACTGTGCCAAATAGCTCTACCAATATCTGGAACGTAGTGTTTCGGACTACTAGCTGCATGACTCATTCGGGATGCTGTGGGACGACAACTACTTGCGATAGTTGCTGTTCCCCCTCTTGCGATTCACAACAGGTGAGCTGGAGTTTCTATGATGGGTCGGGTAGTGGATCAGGGTGTTTCGATCAGGCGACCATCGGTTCTTGGTGCGGGGTGCATGGCAGTTGTTCGATAGGGGGTTGCTGTGGAGCGGATGTCTGCTCCGACTGCAACTGTGTTACGACAGATAACGCCTGCTCAGGTTGTTGCGGCTGGAGTGAGTGGGCTTGGGATAATTTGGATCTTGCAGACTGCTTAACCTATGCGGCTGCGG
>JABHIC010000337.1 GCA_018671205.1 Gammaproteobacteria bacterium | reverse complement strand
TCAAACATTCCGATAATCAACACCAGGGTTGTATCCTTAAATAGTGCAATAAAGGTATTCACCACACCGGGAATCACCAGCTTCAATGCCTGCGGAAGTATGATTTTCTGCATTGTTCGCCAGTAGCCCAGCCCCAGCGACTCCGCTGCCTCGAATTGTCCTTTCGGAATCGCCTGCAGCCCCCCCCGTACCACCTCTGCCATATAGGCCGACTGAAACAGGGTTATGCCGATCAGTGCACGCATCAACTTATCAAAGTTAACCCCTTCAGGCAGGAACAGTGGCAACATTACCGATGCCATAAAAAGTACGGAGATCAATGGTACGCCTCGGATTATCTCAATAAAGCCAATGGAGAGTGAGCGAATCACGATCAGCTCTGAACGACGCCCCAGTGCCAGCAAAATACCTAATGGAAAGGAGGCGGTGATCCCAATTCCTGCAATTACAAGGGTCAGGAAGAGCCCCCCCCATTGAGAGGTCTCTACCGTTTCAAGCCCCCAACTCCCCCCATAGAAGAGCAGCCAAGCCAGTAGCGGATAAGGTAGTAAAATCAGTGCAGAGACCCACCTGCGACGAACAGTGGAGAGGAAAAAAGCGACAAAGAGGAGGAACAGTATGGCAAAAGCAACATTCACTCGCCACCTCTCTGCTACGGGATAGAGTCCATAGAGAAATTGATCGATTCGTGCATGCACAAAGGCCCAACACGCCCCCTCATTGGGTAGGCAATCTGCTCGCGATTCACCTACCCAGGTTGCCTGTAAAAAAATCCAGTCGATCAGGGGTGGGATCATTAACCAGAGCAGATAGAGTATGCTCACTGTTAACCCGCTGTTGAGAGGGGTGGAAAAGAGGTTTTTATATAACCAGGTTCGTGTCTGGTTCATCGCTCTACCAATTTCATCCTCCGGTTGTACCGGTTCATGAAGAGTGAGATGGAGAGACTGATCAGCAGATAGACTCCCATGGTAATTCCAATCACCTCGACCGCCTGACCCGTCTGATTAAGGACGGTACCCGCGAAAACTGAGACCACTTCAGGGTAGGCGATGGCGGCTGCCAGTGAGGAGTTTTTCAATAGATTAAGATACTGATTGGTAAGAGGTGGAATGATAACCCTCAGCGCCTGAGGTAGTATGATCAGGCGCAAGGTCTGACCTTGACTAAGCCCCAGTGATTGAGCCGCTTCACTCTGCCCCCGGTTGACAGCTTGTATACCCGCTCGAACAATCTCTGCTATATAAGAGGCAGTATAGAGACTTAACGCTGTCACTAGCGCCATTAACTCGGGGATCATCACCCATCCCCCTTTAAAGTTAAACCCTTTCAGCTCTGGTAGCTCCCAACCCAGAGGAAATCCCTTAACAGCCAGGGCCAGCAGGGGGAGAGCAACCATGAGCCCCAACGCAACGCGCCAGCGCGGAAATGTTTTACCTGTCTGGTGCTGACGCAATCGAGCCCAACGAAACAGAATAACAGTGACCAGTATCGCCAGTAGTAGCGCCCATCCTGCCCAACCTGAACCTGGTTCTGCAATCGGTGCAGGCAGATAGGCACCGCGATTATTGAGAAAGAAAAGCTCCCCCCAGTGGATACTCTGACGAGGTGAGGGGAGGCTACGCAGTACCGCGAAATACCAGAAGAAGATCTGTAGTAGCAGCGGAATGTTACGTATAACTTCCACATAAGTCTGCGCCAATCTGGAAATAAGCCAGTTATTGGAGAGACGGGCAACCCCCAAAATCAGCCCCAATAACGTTGCCAGAACAATTCCCACAAATGTGACTAGCAGAGTGTTGAGCAGCCCCACCAGAAAGGCTCTCCCATAGGTAGAGCTTTCACTATACTCAATAAGGTGTGAGATGATTCCAAAGCCCGCCTCGGTATCGAGAAATCCAAAGCCGGTAGAAATTCCACGATGGGTAAGGTTGGTCTGTAGATTATCCCATAAGGACCAGCCCAGATAACCAAACAGAGTGAGTGCCAGAAGTTGAAAAGCCCAGCCCCGAACCTGACTATTTCTCCATAGCTTTACCATTGACAGCTCTGCCGTTACTCAATAAATTGGCTGTCTCGCAGGACAGTCCATCTTATTTATCATTGAAACCATTAACAAGCCTTTGAGCTAAGTCTGTACGAATGGAGTCGCACTGTTGGCATGGGATGATCGTACATGACTTATTCAGAGGCTTCTTGAGCTATGCCATTAACGGATAGGTGCTGCGTACTGAATGCCTCCATTGGTCCAGAGGTTGTTGATGCCACGTGGTAGGTTGATTGGCGTTGTTGGCCCTAGATTGCGGCTATAGGCTTCTCCATAGTTGCCTACCTGCTTGATGATGTTGTAGCTCCACTCATTTGAAAGACCCAGTTTTTCCCCCATATTACCTGCTGTGCCGAGTAGTCGATTTCGGGCAGGGTTACTCTTGTCGGCTCGCATAGCATCAACATTAGAGCTCGTCACACCCATCTCTTCCGCATTTTTCATCACCCGAAGAGACCAGCGTACAACATCGCCCCAACGGTTGTCACCATGACGTACTACTGGGCCTAACGGCTCCTTGGAGATAGTCTCAGGTAGAATCATGTGCTTTGCTGGCTCTTTAAGCTTGCTTCGTTGTGCTGCAAGACCGGAGCGATCCGTGGTGAATACATCACAACGTCCCGCATCATAGGCAACAACCACCTCATCCATCTTCTCAAAAGCAACAATTTTATAGTCCATTCCGTTAGATCGGAAATAGTCTGCGGCATTCATCTCGGTGGTGGTTCCAGCGTTGGTGCAGACTGCCGCACCTGACAGCTCTTTTGCTGAGCTGATTCCCAACCCCTTACGAACCATAAAACCCTGTCCGTCATAGTAGTTAATTCCGGCAAAATCTAGCCCAAGTGCCGTGTCACGGGTAAATGTCTCCGTGGTATTTCTGGAGAGAATATCAATCTCTCCAGATTGTAGTGCGGTGAAACGCTCTTTTGCAGAAAGTGGTGTGTACTTCACTTTATTGGCATCTCCCAGTGTTGCCGCCGCAACTGCACGACAGACATCAACATCAATACCCTGCCAATGACCACTCTCATCCGGACTTGAGAACCCGGGCAATCCTTGTCCGACACCACACTGCAGATATCCCTTCTCTTTTACATCCGTAAGTGTATCAGCAGAAACAGTGCCTGCTACAATTAACGTGGTAACTCCAAGCCCAGCTATGATCTTATTCATCCTCATCTCTCTTTAAATTATTATCGATCATTAATTGTAAACCATATCAAAGTATTATGCTGCAACCGCCTCACAAAAGAGGGGGCAATCTTTTTACCCCTGATCAAACCAGGTAAATGTTCAAAACTGCGTGGATTTACAGTTGATATGCCATAAAAAAACCCCGTAAAGATTCACTTTACGGGGTTTAGGAGTATAAGCCTAGTAATGTCCTACTCTCACATGGGGAGACCCCACACTACCATCGGCGATGACCTGTTTCACTTCTGAGTTCGAGATGGGATCAGGTGGGTCCAGGACTCTATGGTCACTAAGCAATCTTTGATATCAGCTCTACAAGTTTGTTAGTAGGGCTGACAAATTCGAAAAAGTTAAAGTTACATGGTATTTTATCAATCGATCCTATAATTCCCCAAATAGTTTGGGTGTTATATGATCAAGCCTCACGGTTAATTAGTACTGGTTAGCTTCACACATTACTGTGCTTCCACACCCAGCCTATCAACGTCGTAGTCTTCGACGGACCTTTAGAGACTTTAAAAGTCTAGGGAGATCTTATCTTGGGTGAGGCTTCCCGCTTAGATGCTTTCAGCG
>JABHIC010000336.1 GCA_018671205.1 Gammaproteobacteria bacterium | reverse complement strand
CAGGTTATTTAACAGATAATCGGCAGTGGTTTGCTGAACCAAAGTATCTTCATTGAATGCCATGGTAAATCCCTCTATACAATCCTTTCGTTATAACGGTGGCTGATGCTGGGCGCAGACCTGCTCACCCACACGACCAAACAGTGCCCGCTGTGCCGAATGGAATGGACGCAAGCGACCATTTACCGGTAACAGCTCCAACTCAGCAAAATGAAGCAAGGCATCTGGATCATCCAGCAACTCATTGATGATCACTTCCGCCTGCTGCAACCAAGTCTTACGCCACACCACCAATACCGGCGCATTCAGGTTGAGATTGTCGATAGTCAATTCTGCCTTGGCGCGATCGCCGGGCATCAATCCGGCAGTGGGGACCACACGACCACTGCTCTGATAATGAAAGTAGTCACGACATCCAAGCAACAGTGGATGAATAAAGTCTTGAGGGTGATACCAAGACTGCTTGGCATGACCACCAAAGATATCCCCCTCTCCCAAACCCCGCGCCTTCACATTATCGATAGCGCAGGCGATCAGATTGGCATGTTCAAAGGTGCGGGCCGGATTTCGGCTTTTAGGCTCGACATGTTCCAGGTGAATTCCCAATGGGCGATCGCCCCCCTGCACCTGTGAGGCATTGCCCTCTAAACTCACCTCGCTGTAGCCACACAATCCGTATTGCTCTTCGATACATCGCTTTCGAGTCTCGGCCTTTCCACGAAAATTACCCCAGGCAGCAGTAGCCTCCTCAGCCGTGGTAGGAGGATTTTGGTGGCGCTGCTGTAACTGATAATGGGCTGCACCTTTGGTAATCGCCCTCATCCCAACCGCTCCCGGCGGCGTTTGACCATTGCCAGCCTGACCAATTCAGGGTGGTCGTCCCCAAGGGTGGCCTTCAGCTTTGTTTCCATCTCTGCCCCGACAGGGTCACTCAGATCACCTTGCTCCACCCACTGCAGGTACTCATCTAAAAGCACGCTCTCATCAACCGGTGGTATCGGTTCAATGTGCATCACCGCTTGCAGCACATCGGCATTGGATCGCCCATAGCTCTGCGCCACTGGTTGAGCGGCCACAAAGTCACCTTCAGCGTTTTTCCCCAGCACACGGATCTGCTCACGATGAATGGTTGATAACACCTGCGGGCTATGGGTAGTGACGATAAATTGGAACAGGGGGAACGCGGCGCGTAACTGCTGCAATACCTGCTGCTGCCAGGCCGGATGCAAATGCATGTCAATCTCATCGATCAGGACAATTCCCGGCGTCTGTTGCGCGGCTTCGGCCTTTAAGTGCGGATTAAGGCGAGTGGACCGATAGGCCAAATCGGCAACCAGCGCCACCATATTGCGCAGGCCATCCGACAACTGGCTCACCTCCAACACCCCTTGCTGCGGATGCTCAACCACGGGGGCATTGTGAATACTGCTATAGCGCAACCCATGCCAACCCGTATGTTTTAAGCAGGTATCGACAGCTAGGCTGACACCCTCAAGCAGAGCCGCATAGGGGGTAGGCATCGCTAATCCGCTCTGACCATACCGCTGTTCATTTTGATCACGCAGATCCCGATGGGCCTTGGCAGTGAAACGAAACCACTCAACAAAATATTTATAGCTGGATGATGGATCGAGACAGTCAAGATAACCGGCAGTACGAGTATAGAACTCCGCCTCATACGACTTCTTTTCCGTGACCTTCTTTTCGCTCCAGAGGCGACCCGTGCCGTAATAGGCCATCACGGGTAACATCGCTGCAACAGACTGATCCTCATCACTGACCTGCTGCTGGAGTCTCTTACCGATGGCGATTAACTCATTCGCCTCTTTGTAGGTATTGGACGATTTAGGGGTATTCATGCGCCGCTGCCACTCTACGGGCTGACCATAAAAGAGTCCGGCCCCCTCCAATACACAAGAGTATTGTGGCTCCATCTGCAAGATATCGCCAGGCATGAGTGCCAGACGCACATCCCCCCGACTGATACCAAACCGACGACCATTATGAAATGCCCCGACAAAGGCACTAAGAGCCACACTCGCCGCATCCAGTACCGAGGTCTTACCTACCCCATTATCAGCCACCAATACGGTTAGATGACGGTCGAGTGCTACCTCTAACCGATCAAAGCAGCGATAGTTGTTTAAGGTGAGTGATTGCAGCCAGTAGTCGTGGTTCATACGGTTAGGGTTCCGTTCATTAGGCGGGGTAGGAGGAGTTTGCGGGCTTCTGATAAACGCTTGTTCGATTGCATTAGAATTTGAATTTGTTCAATAGAAGCTAAAGTTAACTCATGAAACTGCCCTAACAAAAGCTCTGGTGGAACAAGCAACTTTAATTCACCTACTCTAACTCTCTTTAACTCTTTTTGGTTTGTTGCACCCTCACCCATTCCTTCTAAAACAGGTTCCAGATTCATAAGTGCATATCCAAACCATAGGTAGGGAATCTTTTCATGTGGACGAACAATAGTCACATGAGTGTCAACGGTGGCTTTTTCCAAATCACTCCATACTTGAGCCACTCTACCCAGAGTCCCAGTTCCAGTGGAATTAATCAGGACATCGCCAATCATGACAAATTTGTTCTTGTTGAACTCTTTTGATTGCCTACGAGCCAAATCAAGAGTAAGCAATCTATTCCGTATACATTTTTGATTAATGATTAAAAACTCGCCTTCACCGTCATATTTAGGAGTCATTCCTCTATTCAGATATTCCGTCAATTCAGAAATCGGCTGAAGACTCCATCCCACCGGCACCCCATTAATGATCTGGATATGCTCATGACCGGGGAAGCGCAGTTGCACAAACCACTCTTTGTAGAGTAACCGGGCAGACTCTTCCAACAACTCAATACGGCGGCGGTTGTTTTCAATGAGGTCATCGTAAGAATCAATTATCTCAGCAATCTTTTCTTGGCTAGATATTTCAGGAATTATTACTTTAACTTTATAGACCTTATCGGGTGAGGTATGTCTAACCTTTGTTCCAGACGCGCTCCCAAAGATTTGACCTCGAACTGAATGAGAATTAAACAGATGATATAAATATTTTTTATGCAAAAGTCTATTATTAATCACATGCACTAATCCAAGGCGCTGATTATGAAGATATACATCATTATCGGGAATCCATGCAGAACTACCAAGTAATCCCGCCCCTTGTTCAGTCATAGCTATAACTAAGTCCCCCTTCTCAAGAATATAATTTTCAGGGAAGTCACCTAAGTAATACCTATCTTTATTTATTCGGCGTTTAAATCCACCTTTTTCATAAAAATTTCCAGGTGTAAGAACAACCTTTTCCCCGACTTCAGAAAAATATTTGCTCTTAAAGGCAAAACCATGCTTAACAGTTATTGCATCACCTAATTGAATCTCACGTATACTCATACTCCCAATTCCCTAAAGTTCTGCGTGATCTTCTCTGCCAGTCCTATCGCTTCTTCATTCAATCCTTGTAGTTCTACGTGGATATCTCCCAACGCCTCTTCAAAGTCGAAACCCTCATCCTCCACTTCTGGGGCAACACCAACGTAGCTACCGGGGTTGAGGCTCCATTCATTAGCTTTGATATCTTCTATATCTACCAATTTGACCAATCCAGCCACATCCACCAGTTGCGCTGTGGGAAAGCGGCTGAGTAACCAGTGGGCCTGTTTGTAGAAGTAGCGCACCTGTTTGAGCTGTTCGACCACATCAATGCGGCTGGCATCGGCCTGTTTTTTGAGACTATCGCGGCCACTGCTGATCCTTTTTGAGTCCCAGTTATCGGCACCCTTGGCAGCCAGCTCCTTCTCGGCGCAATCGATTAGGCGGATGGCGAGCTTGTAGGCGAGATCCAGTTGCTTGATGAGGTCACGACTGGTCTCGGCGATCTGCTCCACCCTACCGCCCTGCTCAATCAGAGTGTTGAGCGGTTTGGCACTAGCGAATACACCCTGTTGCCAATGTTCAACTGCCTTGTCGATAGCCTTGTCGTAGGTGGTGCTGTCGCTACTCAGGGTGGCCAGGGTCGCGCTGAACTCCTCAAGATGTTCCTGCTGTTCAGGGCTCTGCTGTTGGTAGAACGGAGTGATCGCCTCTTCGATGGCTGCTAATACCTTGAGGCACGCATCCATAGGCTGAATTGTTATCGTCTCACCCTCCTGTTGATACTCCAGTTCATAGGCAAACCAGGCGTGGTCGAGGCAGTT
>JABHIC010000335.1 GCA_018671205.1 Gammaproteobacteria bacterium | reverse complement strand
TCTACCAAGACATCCATTAATTACGATCTCTAATATGATCAATGTCGATATCTAGATTGATTTTTCCTCTATATTTCTTTAGATCTTGAATTTCTGATTTTCTTACTAAATCTTCAAGTGCTCTTGTAATAACAGCTGTTTTAGTACCAATGTTAGTTACTCTCATTGCAGCATCAAGTAAATTTTCAGGTAAATCAAGAGTTGTTCTCATTGTTCGGCTCTATCAGTTAATGCATAAAATATACAGTGCTATGCATACACTATCAAGAGGCTAACGCCGCGCTCTGCGGTAAATTTGGAGCGCAGCAGAAAGTTTATCCGACAGCAGTGCCTCGTTTCCCCTGCGTCAGCATACTTGTCCGCTCCCTACTCGAGTTCTCACCGGCTAAGGGGTTCTCTTTTTTCTCTTTTTTTCCTTAGCCCCTTTTTTTCCTCTTTTGATTTTTGGGTCAGCCTGTTTTTTACTCTTCTGTTTGTGAGGGGGGGCAGAGCGACTACTCTCGCCTCGCTCTTCTCGTGATATCTGCAGTTTCTGTCCACTGACCCAGGTTTTTCTCAGCTCCCGGAAGATGTCGCGTGGCATCCCTTGTGGGAGGTCGATGGTGCTGTGTTGGTCATGAATAGTGACCTTGCCAATGTCCTCATGGTAGAGCCCTGCCACATTGGCAATAGCTCCCACAATCTGATCAACCTTGGCCTCATGCTTTTGACCCACCGCAAGACGGTAGCGCTCCATTCCGCGTGGGGGGTGGTCAACCTTGGCAGGGGGCGGACTCTTGGGTTTATGTGTGCTCTTGGAGGACAGTTCTGAGGGCAGCTCGTGGGACTCTTTTTTGCGACTACGCTTTTTATCGGCTGATGGGCGCCTCTCTTCTCGTCGAGGGTTGGGGCGATCCTCTTTTTGCTTACGCTGCTTCTGGGGGCGCTCTTTCTTGACCAACAGAGGGGTATCTCCCTGCAGCAGGCTGGCAAGGGCGGCCGCAATCTCAAGGGCTGGAATATCATGTTCAATGCGGTAGGAGTCAATGACCTGAGCATAAAATTCCAGCTGCTCCTCCTTGGCCAGTGTGTCGGTAATTCGTTGCTTGAAGTGGGCGATACGGTGATCCTTGATCGCCTCCGGAGTAGGTAGCGCCATCTGTTCAATCTTCTGGCGTGTTGCCCGTTCAATCGAAAAGAGCATCCGCTTTTCACGTGGGGCAATAAAGAGGATGGCATCACCGGGACGACCCGCACGGCCCGTTCGGCCGACCCGGTGAACATAGGATTCGGTGTCATGTGGCACATCATAATTGATGACATGGCTAATTCTCGGCACATCCAGCCCCCGGGCGGCAACATCGGTGGCGACCAAGATGTCGAGTTTCCCCGTTTTGAGTTTGTTGATGGTCTGCTCCCGCGTCTTCTGTGGGATATCCCCATTGAGTGCAGTCGCAGCAAAGCCACGGGCGGAGAGTTTCTCAGCCAGCTCGGTGGTCATGATCTTGGTACGGGCAAAGATGATGATACCGTCGGTCTTCTCTACCTCCAGAATACGGGTCAGCGCATCCAGCTTGTGCAGGCCACTGACCATCCAGTAACGCTGTCGTACGGTACCGGCCGTGGTGGTTTTCTCTTTGATACTGACGTGAACCGGCTTCTTGAGGTAGGTCTCGGTGATTTTTCGGATCTGGTTCGGCATTGTGGCGGAGAAGAGCGCGGTCTGGTGCTCTCCGGGAATCTGCTCCAGTACCCACTCCACATCATCAATAAAGCCCATGCGTAGCATCTCATCGGCCTCATCCAGCACCAGACAGCGTAACCCTTTTAGTTTGAGGCTGCCTCGACGCATATGGTCCATCACCCGTCCCGGTGTCCCGACCACGACATGAACCCCGCGTTCAAGTGCCCGTAGCTGTTGACGGTAATCCTGGCCACCGTAGATCGGGGCAACATGGAACCCCTTGATTGATCTCGCGTAGTGTTGAAAAGCCTCAGCAACCTGGATGGCCAGCTCACGGGTCGGAGCCAGCACCAGAACCTGTGGGCTGTGCTGTTTGATATCGAGATGGCTGAGCAGGGGGAGGGCGAAGGCAGCGGTTTTTCCGGTTCCGGTCTGCGCCTGACCCAAAATATCACGTCCCTCCAGCAGAGGTGGAATCGCTGCGGCCTGAATCGGGGAGGGGGTCTCATAGCCAATCTCAGTGACCGCCTGAAGAACAGCAGGGGAGAGCCCCAGTGAGTCAAAGCCCGCTATCTCAGGCAGTTTTTTTTGAGAGGTTGTCATGGTTGTTCAGGCCCTCCGGGGCCTCTGTTGAGGGTGTGGTGCAGCGGTTGTAAGCTACTGTTGCGGTATAATAGTGACCTGCCACCGGGTCGGTTTTCCGTTATGGAGCCCCTTGAGGTCAAGCAGGCTTCCGAGGGGTCTGTTGAGGGCGTAGGCAGCGATCTCTTCACCATTCTGGATCAACTGTCCATCGACATGGGTAATGATATCACCTGGCATCAGTCCCGCCTTGGCGGCCGGGCCATTGCGATAAATTCCGGCAATAATAGCACCATGAGTGGTGTTGATGCCAAAAGAGTCTGCCAGTTCAGGGGTGAGGTTCTGCATCTCTATCCCGATCCAGCCCCGTTGTACCTGGCCATGTTCGATGAGCTGCTTCATTACATGCTGCGCAGTGGTGACGGGAATCGCAAAACCAATACCGTGGGAGGCCCCTGTTTTTGAGAAAATAGCGGTATTGATTCCGATCAGGTTGCCGGAAGCATCGACCAATGCCCCACCAGAATTGCCGGGGTTGATTGCCGCATCGGTCTGAATAAAATTTTCCTGATTACTGATCCCCAGTTGACTGCGGTTAGTGGCGCTAACGATGCCCATTGTGACCGTTTGTCCCACCCCGAATGGGTTACCAATGGCCAGCACTACATCACCCACCCGCAGTGGGCTGGATTGGGCGAAGGTGATGGCGGGCAGCTCCTCCATCTCTACCTGCAGCAGCGCCAGATCTGTATCCGGGTCACTGCCAATCAGCCGTGCCCTGCTGTTGCGGCCATCATGCATAGCGATATGGATCTCATCCGCCCCATCAATGACATGGTTGTTGGTGAGGATATGCCCCTCCCGGCTGACAATTACCCCGGAGCCGAGACTGG
>JABHIC010000334.1 GCA_018671205.1 Gammaproteobacteria bacterium | reverse complement strand
GCAACTTGTTCCTATGCCATGGGCATTACAATAGATGTCTCAGCCATGAGCGTCTTCCCCGCACTCAAGGATGGGACTCCTCTCATTGAGATCGTTTTCGATGATGGCACTAACCAAATTCCCATCCAACTGAGCCGCACTGCGGGAGCCGATGTCATCACCGTGGTGGGGTTGGGGTCATACTCAGTCACATGGAGTACTGGTGGTTCCTTTACCCTTTGGCTTTATCGCAATCAGCAAGCAGGAACATACACCGTTCTCAGGGGGGACACTCCTTTTGTAACTACGGCTATTGCTACATTTGCAGGTGGTGGTTCTTTCACTGGCGTCTCAGCGACTCTGACAACAGACTATGAACTTTCAGGCTTTCGCATTGGCGGTGTTGATATTACTGCGACTGAAACAGTGTTCTCGGGTTCATGGAACTTCCTACATGAACAAATTGCCACGTTCACGGGTAGCGGAGCACTGACTCGAAGAACCCTTTTGACCCAACGTGGGCCTCTTGTCAAAGGTTGGGGGGATGCAACCCCGGCGTCGAAAGAAGATGTCACCGTTGAAGTCAATGGCACAGCGGTCGAAGTCGGTGAGGTCAATCCTTACATAGGGCAGATCAAGACTCTGGTCCCGATTCCATTGATGCCCATGGGCGGTATCACCGTCGATGTTGACTACAAATGGTTCTACAACCCTATCATGGAGTTGGAGGGGTTGAATACCAACGGCCTCGTCCTCAACAAGTGGAATCGTCCACTTGGGCACCATTACCCCCCGGCCCACGGGGAACAAGTACAAACGCTCCCAACCTTCCCAAAGGGAGCACCTGACAGAATGCGGTTCCCCATGAATGTGGTTTTGGGACCGACGGAACGACCAGAGCCACTTTACATTGGTCATCGCTTTCATGCGCTAGACCGGGACTACTCAGCGACTCTGAATGACCCTACTCTGATGCTCATCAATCAAAACCCTCATTCTGTGGCGGTACCGGGCCTAGAAAGCATCCCAGAAGGAGAGACGGTCTCTTATGAGGGATTGGTGGTTCCCACGCTAGATGACTCTGTATGGACGCTCAATGGAGTGGACTCAGGTGGCGTAAATGTTGGGCTGGGAACATATACCGTTACAGATGCACTTGCCACGGATCGAGTCAAACCCCAACCAGCACATCTTACGAGTACTGTTAATCCCCCTTATGACTTAACGATACCGGCGATGCCATGGGTTACAGAAACCCGCCCGTTGGGGATTCAGATTAGTGGAATTGGATCAACAGCAAGTTTCACTGGGGCTGCCGCCAACGTTGAATCCGAGAATGACACATGGGACTTCACGGGCGGTAAAACGCTAACCTTGAAAGTGAACCGGGGCGTTGAACAGACAGTTACTTTTGTTGACGCAGTTGCTTTGGGTATCACGTATCCGATTAGTGTTTCCCCACTCACAATTACATCTGTGGCGCATGGGTTACTGGAAGGTAGCCAGATAAGCATTGCAGGAACACCTGATATTGATGGTGTTCACGTTGTACTAGGGCCAAACACTGTGCCCGTAGGAGTTATCACCCCCAACACTTTCCAGATAGACTCAGCCTCCGTGGTTGGCGGTGTGGGGACTTTCTCTTATTCGGATTTTGTCACTCCTACTGCAGCTACGGCTGAAGAAGTAGCTGTGGTAGTCAATGCCACGGGTACGGGGGCGGCAGCAAAAATAGAGAAGACAGTTTACACCCATTTGACCAAAACTTTAACAGACCTCAATATTGCGAGTTCTACAGCAGCCACAGTACCTCCAACACCAGCTATTATCACAACAGCAGCACCACATGGTTTGACACTAGGTCATTTTGTGACGATCTCCAATCATGTGACGGCACCTGTGGACGAACTCAATGGCGTCCGCACGGTGATGGCAATCCTAAGCCCAACACAATTCCATGTTGGCATAGCTGTGATAGGAGCAGGCGGGGGAGCCACAGGGACGATTACCAGAGAAGATTTTATTCTCCCATCCCCAGATACCAACATTGTTCTGTACTCTGACCGCAAAGGCACCGGATCCTACATTGAAGTTACTGGGGGTACTGCTAACGCAGCAGGGCTTCTGGAGTTCTCTACCACAGAACAACAGGGAACAGGGAACGTTTCAAATCTCGCAGCCGTAACAATGGCAGAAGTAGATTCCATCATTGAAGCTGCTGTCTCAGGATGCACAGTTGAGACTCCCTTACCCTTTACCCTCTATACGACTGGCACAGGTAGCTCTGCAACCCTTCAAGTTTCATCCACTGCGGCAACCATTCTAGGGTTGGACACCATTCTCCACACAGGAATAGACGGATCAGACACAACCGCCTTTTATTACCGAGACATTGATCTGTCTTTCCCCTCCTCTACAGTCTGCGCTGCGAGATT